>QGUH01000068.1 GCA_003242355.1 Pseudomonadota bacterium | reverse complement strand
CGACAAGCGGCCAGGGCGAGGGCGCCGCAGGGGGCAGGGGCCCCGCAGAGGTCCCCACGGGGGGGAGGGCCGGCGCGTGCCGCCCCTACGAAACGAGGCTAGAACGCCGATCGGTCAAACCAATCGGCGTTCTAGCATGCCCCGCGGATTGCGCTCGTTCTCGGGATGCGCCGGGTAGCGTGGCGTTCGGCACGTTGGCCTTCATCGACTACCGCCGCGGCAGACGAACGCGAAACGTCGAGCCGACATAGGGTTTGCTCTCGACGTCGATGCGACCGCCGTGCGCGTCGACGATTCGCCGCACGATCGACAGCCCGAGCCCGGCCCCAGGCGCGAGATCGGCCGTGCCCAACCCTCTGCGAAACGGATCGAACAGGCGCGAGACCTCTTCGGGCGGGATCCCGGCTCCCTGATCGGAGACCGACAGCACCACCTCGTCCGGGGTTTCCCGAACGGAGACGGCCACGAGCCCGCCCCGGGGCGAGTACTTGATGGCGTTGCTCAGCAGGTTGCTCACCACCTGCTCGAGACGCAGCGCGTCGGCGCGGACGATCACCGGGGTGTCCGGAACATCCAGCGTCACCCGGTGCGTGGTCGTGGTCGGGGCGTACAGGTCGACCATCGAACGGGCGGCTTCGCGCACGTCCACTTCCTTCAGCTTCAGCTCGAGCTGCCCGGACTCGATGCGCGTGGCGTCGAGCAAGTCCCCGACCATTCGACTCAGACGATCGATCTGTCGGTCGAGGCGCGTGAAGCGCTCGGGTTTGGCGGCGCCGTATTCACGCTCGAGGGACGATACGGTGAGCTTGAGCGCGGAGAGCGGGTTCCTGAGGTCGTGCGCGACGGCGGCGAGGAACGTGAGCTGATCGCGCCGCTGCCGAATCACGAGCTCCACCATCTCGTTGAAACGCTGGGCGAGCTCGCGCGTTTCGACGAATGGCCCGCCCGAAATCTCGCCTCCGGACTCGCCGGGACGAAACCGCTCCAGCGCGGACCGCAGCGTCAAGAGCGGCACGAGCACGAACCGATGCATGCAGAGCACGAGAACGACGAACACCACGACGAGCAGCGCTCCGGAAGCGATCACGACCACCTTCTGAATCCGGAGCGCCCATTCGGCGTTCGCGAGGCTTCGTTCCCGATTCGCCTCGTTCTGCTCACGGAGAACCCCCACCATGTAGAGCGCGCGCTCGAGAGGCTGACGGCTCTTCTGGGCCGCCTCTTCGACGGGAGCGTGGCGAGCGGCGAGATCCTCCGCCGTGCGAATGTACGCTTTGATTTCGGCATCGAGCCTGCGCCAGCGCCGCGCTTCCGTCTCTCCGTGCACGCCGGCTCGAGCGTGCGCGACCGCCCTGCGCAGCGACGCTTCGAGATCCGACTGGATGGGCTCGAGTTCATTTTCTCGCGTCGCGAGCCACACGCTCTCCAAGCGGTGGTGCTCCCGAAGCATGCGATCGATCTCGTTGGTGGTGTTCACGTGTGCGGTCTCGCGTTGCACGTCGTGCGCCGAACGCCACACGATGCTGGACGTCCAGAGCAGCGCGAGCGCATGGCCCACGACGAGCACCGAGAGCAGAACGACCGCCCACGGGCCGAGCGAGCGCAGGCTGATTCGCGACTCTCGACCGCTCTGCATTGCGCGTCCTTTCGCGTGCCCCGTTCGCCCGCCCGCGTTCCAAGCGTCGGCACGAGGACGCGATCGATACAGTCTGACCCCATCCGTCACCTTCGGGGCGGCGTGCTCCGCATTTCCGAAACACGCCCGTCACGTGTGGTGGCACGACACGGGGCGGCGCCGTTGGGCGGCCGTGCGCGGTGGCGCCGTCCTTGCACGGGGCACACTGCCTGCCAGGAGGAACGGCCATGCAGCGCCGGGACGACGTGCCGAAGCTCAGAGTGCTCGTTTTCGCGGCATCCCTGCGACGCGACTCCCTCAATCGCAAGCTCGCCGCGTTGGCAGCACGGAAAGCGATGCGCCACGACGTCGTGGTCGATCTCGCGACGATGCACGATTTTTCGGTTCCGCTCTACGACGGAGACCTCGAGGCGACGCAGGGCATCCCGCGCGGAGCGCACGAGCTCCGGCGCCGGCTCCTCGAGTGCGACGCGTTCGTGATCGCCTCACCCGAGTACAACGCGTCGATGCCCGGAACGCTCAAGAACCTGATCGACTGGACGTCGCGCTTTCGCCCTCAGCCGTTCGACGGGCGCCACGGGCTACTCCTCTCGGCGTCTCCGTCGCTCGCGGGCGGCAACCGCGGGCTTTGGGCGCTTCGCGTGCCGCTCGAGCACCTGGGTGCTCGCATTTATCCGGACATGTTCTCGCTGGCGATGGCCCACAACGCCTTCGCCGGCGACGACATCGCCGACACGACGCTCCGGGCGCGCTTCGACAAGATGCTGGAGGCCTTCCTTTCGCTCGCGGAAGCAGCCAAGCACTATCCGTGCATTCGGCGAGCCTGGGTGGAGTTTCTCGGCGAACCTCCCGGTGCCGGGGAAGACCGCGTCGATCCGCTCCCCGGTCCGACGGAGGAGCGGCCGATGTGAACGGCTCGTCACCGCCCAAGCGATGCGCGCCCGGAACCGCGGGCTCAAAGCATTTTCGTCATCATGTCCACGCACCGGCACGAGAACCCCCACTCGTTGTCGTACCAGGCGAGCACCTTGAGGAAGTGGCCGCCAATCACCTGCGTATCCCGGCTGGTGACGGTCGCGCTCTTGTCCGACTGGATGATGTCGCTCGAGACGAGGGGCTCGTCTTCGACCTCGAGGATGCCCTTCATGCGCCCCTGAGCCCACTTGCGGAACGCGGCGTTCACCTGCTCCGCCGTGACCTCCTTCTCGACCGTGCACGTGAGATCGAGGAGCGATCCGACGCTGACCGGAGCGCGCACGGACAAACCGTGCAACCTGCCATCGAGCTCCGGGATGAGCCGCCCGATCATCTTCGCGGCTCCCGTCGTCGTGGGAACGAGATTCTGCGCGGCTGCGCGCCCGCGGCGAATGTCCTTGTTCGGGCCATCGACGAGGTTCTGCGACGACGTATAGGCATGAACCGTGTTGATGAGTCCATACTGGATGCGAAACTCCTCGTGAATGACTTTGGCGACGGGAACGAGACAGTTGGTCGTGCAGCTTCCGATCGAGATCACGTGGTGTCGTTCTCGATCGTATTGGTCCTCGTTGACTCCGATCACGAAGTCTCCGTCGAGACCGTCCTTACCTGGCGCGGAAACCAGCACCTTCTTGGCGCCCGCCGCGAGGTGTCGCGCCGCATCCTCGCGCTTGCGGAACTTGCCGGTCGACTCGAGCACCACGTCGACGCCCTTGTCACGCCACGGCAGTTTCCCGGGGTCCGTCTCCGCGCTCACCGAGATCGTCGTCCCGTCGATGTGCAGAGACTGGCCTTCCGCGCGCACGCGCTTTCCCCAGCGTCCGTAGGTGGTGTCGAACCGAAGCAGCGTGGCGAGCACCTCCGTCGCCGTGACGTCGTTGATGTGCGCGATCTCGACCCCCGGGCGCTCGAAAGCAATCCGGAACACCTGGCGACCGATGCGCCCGAAACCGTTGATGCCGATCCGCATGATGCGCTCCTCCTCGACTGTTCGCTCTCCGGGCGTCGTTGCAAGAAGGAGGCTTGGCGCGTTCGGACTGCGCACGCTCGCGAACGTCGAGCGGCGTCGGGGAACCCGCCTTCGTCGTGCGCGGCGATCGAGCCGAGGCGCACACCGTGGCGAGATGGCCCGTGCCCGCGACGCTCGACCGCCGCGCCTTCGTTCCGACTCAGTCTCGAGCGAAAGCTCTCCTTCCGTGGGCTTCCGCTTTGGCTCCGCCACGCACGCGAAATGGCCCATGCCCGCGACGTCGGGGCTCGCCGGCGGCCCGTGCCCGCCACGCGTCGGGGCTCGCCCCTAATCCGTGCCCGACGTCGCGGCACGTCGGCGCGCTTTGCGTGCGCTACTTCGTTCCGATGCCGAACCCGGCGGACGCTTTCGCGCTACCTCCCGCCTTGGTTCCGGCGCTCACGCTCTTCTTCACGTCGATGTCCACGGTCGGCGCTCGCACCTGGATCTTCGGGGGAGTGATTTGGACCTTGGCCGCGGCAGCGGCGCCAGCCGCCGCTTTGGCGGAGGCGCCGCCCTTGGCTGCCGCGTCCGCGGCCACGCGAGGCGCCTCGACGGCGACCTTGGCGCCGACCGCGGGTGCTTTCACCGTGGCGTCCGCCGCCACCTTCGCCGCGGCGTTGGCGTTCAGGCTCGCGGCGCGCTCGGCCGTGAGCTCCAAGGCGGCCCGGAGAGAGGCAAGGCCCGCAACCATGGTCTTTCTGCTCTGCGTGAGCGTGACGAAGATCGGCTTCGCCGAGAGATCGGCGCCTGCTCGCACCACGTAGCTCGCGCTCGGAGGGTCCCACTTCAGCTCGAGACCGGCAGCGCTCCGCGTCTCCGCGTGGAGCTTCAAATCCAAGTCCGCGTTCGTGACCGCGTTGCCGCTCGCGTCGAACACGAACGCGTGGAATGCGTCGCCCTTCGTCACGAGCTCCGCCGCGTGATCGCCCAGAGCGACGACGTGTCCCCCGAAACGCGGCGGCTCGAGCGCCACCGCGAGGTCCAGCCGGGCCTCGGCCTTCTTCCCGGCGAGCTCGAGCGCGAGGTCCAGCGGTCCGGAAGCGAGCTCGACGCCGGCCGAGGCATTTCCTTCGAGGCAAGCGTGCGCCGGCGCGAACGCTAGCGAAATCGCTTCACGCCCGCCGCTCCGGGTGGAAGCCGTGATACCGAGCTTCGCCTGCGACGACAGATCGGCGCCGCTCGCGTCGTAGACCCGCGCTTCGACGAGCCCTGCGCGGTGCACCACGACCTCGACCGTGGCGTCGCCGACCACGGCTACGGTTCCGCCGATGCGCGGTTCGGGAAGCGAGACCTTGGCCGGCGCCGCGGCCGCGCTGCTGCCCGGCTTCGCCTCGGCTTCGATCTTGGTGCTGCCCTGTGCGTCCGCGCCCTTCTCGGCGTCCTCGCCGCGCTTGGCGCAGCCCACGATCGCGATCGATACGATGCAACACAGCGCGATGCCCGATCTCATGCGTCCTCCTCGGCAGAAGGCCGAGTATGCCCGCGCACGCGGAGCGGGTCCATCGTGCGGCAGATCACCGCGGGTGAGCGTGTCGAATCCCGATGTGCGTGCGCGGCGACACCCGGCGCCGTTTCCGCACCGAGCTTCCACTACCCTTGCCAATTTCGGGTCTGACCATCGCTTTGGCGACGCTCAGAGGACGCCGAAGAGACGCTTTGCGCCCACCCAACCCGCGCTGCACGCCAACACACATCCAACGACGTTGGCCAAAACGTTCGCGACGCCGAGCCCCCACGCTCCGGTTTGGAGGTATCGCATGGTCTCGTAGCTGAACGTCGAGAAGGTGGTGAAACCGCCCATTACCCCCGTCGTCAACGCCAACCGCACCACGGGAGACAAGAGCGTGCTCTGCAGGGCGGTCGCCATGAGCGCGCCGAGCAACAGGGAGCCGACGAGGTTTACCGCCAGCGTGCCGTACGGGAAGGCCAACCCCAAGGTACGTACGGCCCAGTCCGACACGAGGTACCGCGCGCCACCGCCGACGGCGCTCCCAACGCAGACCCAGAAGAGCTTCTCCATGCGTTTGGCATTATGCGTGCATCAGTCGGTGGATCGCCGTCAAGAGCTCAAACGGGCCGAGCGGCTGTCGAAAGAACGGAGTGTCGGACTTCGTCGAACCGTTTGCGTCAGCCTCGACGATACGGCGGCGAGGTCGCGCGTCGCTCACGACGCGGGAGATCGGAAGGTGCGCCGCGGAACACGTCGTCGTTCCCGACGGTGCGGTCGTCAGCCTCGATGGCGGGGCGAAGGGCTCGACGTGTCTTTCGCCCTCGCTCTTCGACGACCGAGTTGCAGGGCCCAACGCCGATCGTCCTGCTGCTCGAAACCAGCAGCGCGGAAGAGGCTCGAGTGCCCGCGATGCGTGGCCGTCTGGCCGGCGGTGTCGAAGGGATAGGCTTCGAGGATCCGCGCGCCCTGCGAGCGGGCGTAGGCGATGGCGCCCTCGAGCAAGGCTCGAGACACCCCTTGCTTGCGATGGGATCGCTTCACGAAAAAGCAAAACACGGTCCACGTCGGCGTTTCGAGGGGCGTCTTTCGCGGCATCACGCGCGAGCGTTCGAGCTTGACGTAGGTCTCGCGGGGAGCGACCGAGCACCACCCGACCGGTTCGCCTTCCACGTAAGCCAGCACCCCGATGGGAGTCGCACCCGTGACGAGCCGGCGCATTCCCGCCTTCTTCGTCGCCGCATCCATCTGGTGAGCGTCGCGGAACCGGTACGGCGCACACCAGCAGTAGTGCGGGCTGCCGCGCGCTTCGAACAGCCGCTCGAAATCAGTCCACGTTTCGGGCGTGACCGGGGCGACATCGATCCGAGCCATGTAGCGAACGATAGCGCACCCTCGAGTCACGAGGCCGAGCACCAGCGCCGATTTCACCCGATTCCGCAACGTTCGCAGCACGACGAGAGCGCGAGCATTCGGCCATCGCGGAGCTCTCGCCAGCACTCCATCGGCTCTGGCGCAATCAGCGCTGCATCGGCCCCGGGTGCAATCAGCGCTGCATCGGCTCCGGGTGCAATCAGCGCTGCATCGGCACGCCGCCGTCGACCCTGCATCGGCTCCGAACGACACGGCTCACGCCAGCTCCGGTGCAATGTCGGACGCTTTTCACTTCGGGGGCCGCAGCGGAGCGAGTATCGGTGTCGTATGGCCAGCGTACACGAGAAGGTCATCTCCATCAGCGAGGCGCACCTCGATTCCTTCGGGCATCTCAACAACGCTCGCTATCTCGAGCTCTTCGAACAGGCTCGCTGGGATCTCATCACCGAACGCGGTTTCGGCATCGACGTGATCCGACGCACCAAGACCGGCCCGACCATCCTGGGTGTCACGCTGAAGTTCTTGCAAGAGCTCGGGCCACGAGAAACGGTCGTCATTCGGACCAGCATGGTCTCGTACGAGCGCAAGGTCGGCGTCATGCGCCAAGAAATGGTCAAAGCAGACGGCACCGTCGCGTGCGAGGCGATCTTCACCTTTGGCCTGTTCGATCTCGAACGACGGAAACTGATCGAGCCCACGCCGGCCTGGGCACGAGCCGTCGGGTGGGGCGACGCGGCGAATCCGTGAGCCAGATTTCGGGCCTCGAAGGCGGATGCGCATCGGTGCCCGCAGCCGCCGGCCGCGCCATGGTGGACTCGAAAGACGCCCGTCGACGCACGCAGCCGCTGGCCGTGCCATCACGAGCACGCGGGACGAAGACGGCGAAAAGGCGAGAGCGCCGCTGCGAGCGTGTTCCCGAAAATCGCGTGGCATGGCACACTGGGCCGCGATGAGCGTCCTCCTTTCGTGGCTGGTTCTGTCGTTCGCGGTATGGCTGACGGACGCCATCCTGCCGGGTTTCCACGTGCGCAGCGCAAAGAGCGCCGTCATCGTCGCAGCCGTGTACGGCATACTGAACTTTCTGCTCGGCTGGTTGTTGTTCGCCCTCTTCACGATCGCGACGCTCGGCCTCGCGTGGCTGTTCGCCTTCGTCACGCGGTGGATCATCAATGCCATCCTGCTCGTGATCACGGACAAGCTCACGGATCACCTGACGATCGACGGCTTCGGCTGGGCCCTGGGCGGTGCCCTGATGATGTCTGCCATCGGCACGGCCGGCGAGTGGTTGGTTCGGGTCGTCTTCTGAGAGGCCGGCGTTCCACGTTCTCGCCTGCCGGCGCCGACCCGAAAGCGGAGCGGCGCTGGTGAAAAGCACGCACCGACCGTCGCTGGCCCTCCCGAGATCCCGAGCACAGACTCGTTCATGCGAAAGCTTCGGCTGGTCGCCGTCGCCTTGGTAGTGGCGCTCATCGGGTGCGGTAAACGGAACGTCGGCTCGAATCCCAACCCGACGATTTCGGGCAAGGCGTCGGGTAAACCCGTCGAAACACGTCCGCCCGAAGCGCCGACGCAAAAGCCCGCGTTCGCCGGTCAAACGCGCGCCCCCTACCGAACGGAGAACGTCGCCTTCGCCGTCCGGCGCGTCGCGGGAGGCCTCGAGCACCCGTGGGGGCTCGCGTTCTTGCCGAAAGGGCGCCTCCTCGTCACCGAGCGCGCCGGGCGCATGCGCGTCGTCGAGCCCGATGGATCGAAATCGCGCCCCATCGAAGGGTTGCCACGCGTCGACGCGCGGGATCAGGGCGGGCTGCTCGATGTCGCGCTCGATCCCGGCTTTGCGGAAAATGGGCTCGTCTACTGGTCGTACTCCGAGCCGCGCGAGGGCGGCAACGGGACTGCGGTCGCCCGCGGGCGCCTGTTCGCGGACGCAAAACCGCCGCGCGTCGAAGGGGTGCAGGTGATCTGGCGCATGCGCCCGACGCTGGACTCGACCAAGCACTTCGGTTCGCGGCTCGTGTTCGCGCGCGACGGGACGTTGTTCGTGACCACGGGTGAGCGCTCGATCCTGGAAGGGCGCGCTCAAGCGCAGCGGCTCGACAGCGCCTTCGGGAAGGTCATCCGCATTCACCCCGACGGCTCCGTGCCCACCGACAACCCCTTCCTGGAGAAGCCGACCGCTCTGCCCGAGATCTACTCCTACGGCCACCGCAACGTTCAGGCCGCGGCGTTGCATCCCGACACGGGCAAGCTCTGGATCATCGAGCACGGCCCGCGCGGCGGCGACGAGATCAACGTCGTCGAAGCGGGTAAAAACTACGGTTGGCCGATCATCACGTACGGCATCGAATACAGTGGAGAGCCCGTCGGCGAGGGCCGCACGCAGGCGCCGGGAATGGAGCAGCCGCTCTACTACTGGGATCCGGTGATCGCGCCCTCCGGCATGGCGTTCTACACGGGCAATGCCTTCCCCAAGTGGCGCGGCAGTCTCTTCGTGGGAGCGCTGCGGGGCAGACACGTGGCGCGCCTGACGCTCGAAGGCACCCGCGTGATCGGCGAGGAACGCCTGCTCGAAGGACGCGCCCGCTTCCGCGACGTTCGTGTCGGCCCCGACGGAGCGATTTACCTGCTCACCGACGAGGATGACGGCGAGATTCTCGCGCTCGTTCCCCCCAACGCCAAGTAGCCGGCCGTCCCCCGAAAGACCGATCACGGGCATGCGCGCGGGCAGAAGCTCTCGAGGCTCGCGAATCAGGCGGCCATTCGAAGGGCGGACGGAAGAGGCGACGACGGCGGGAAACTCTCGGCCGGGCGAGCGCCTGGCGAACGAACGGCTCGCGGGTAGAGCCGCCCCGGGACCACGGACGCTCTGACGCAAGCGGTCGTTTACGCCCCGTCCACCCCCGCGCGAGGCGTGATATCGGGTCCGCGTGCTCGAACGTTCGTCACTCCTCGCGATGGTCGCTCTGCTGCTCGCCAGTGCGTGCGTCGACCGGCCAGACGCCGCAAAGACGCACCCAAACCGAGCGGCGCCGTCGGCGGCGCCCCCCGTGACGGCACCCACGGTAGACACGCCTCGCCCGACGGCCCCCACGGTGGCCGAGCCTGCGGAGGCCGCGCGCGGTATGGGCGCGCCCATGGATACACACTGAACACGGCGACGCTGAACCCCG
>QGUH01000067.1 GCA_003242355.1 Pseudomonadota bacterium | reverse complement strand
CTCTATGTTCTGCCGCCCGACTCGGTGCAGGACGAGGCGAAACGGGTGGGGCTGGGGAAGTAACGGGTCTCGTTCGGCGGCGGGCTGGAATACGGGCCCGGCATTGCGCCGGCCGTGCTGCTCTTCTCCGGACCGGAGACGCGCCTCGCCGCGGTCGTGCTGGCGGGAGCCGGCGTCGCCACGGGGTGCGACGTGCTGGCGATGGAGCTCGGCCGAAAGGGCATCGGCGGATATCCCGAGCCGCTCGCCGCCGCGGCGCTGGTGCTCGATCTCGGGCTCGCGGCCCTCGCCATGGCCGCGCGCGCTCGCCGCGGCCCGCGGCTCACGGCGAGCGTTCTCGGGTTCGCCGCGCTCGTGCTCGTGCCCGTCGCCATCGCGGCGGGCGGCGACAGCCACGCGGCCTCGGGAATCGAAGTGCTCTTCTACCGCAGTATCGAGGCTCTCACGGATTCGTGGCCGCTGCTGCTACCGACGTGGTTCGAGCACGTGACGACGCTCGTACCGTTTGCGGCAAGCTTCGTGCTGATCGTGCTCGGGCTGCCGCGCGACGATCTGGCCGTAGCGCTCGCGCTGTGCTTGCTCGGACGAACCGCTCCGGGCTCGCCGATCGCGACGCTGCTCTCCGCGGGCGCGGCGCTGCTCGCGACGCGCGTGTTCTACGTGTCGTTCCGACGAAGCGGGGACGCGCGCAGTCGTGAGGCGACGCAGAGCCGCCCCGGCCCCGAGCCGCTCGCCGTGGATCAGGCGCGGCCGAACGCCGCGAGCGCGCCGAACACCACCACGAGGTAAGGCATCGACGCGAAGAACACGCGGCGCGCCCACGTGTTCTCGTCGCGCGCGGCGAGGCCCGCCGTCGCGAGCACCAGAAACAGAAGCCCGCTCCCGAGCGCGATGGCCGCATACCAAACCCCCGCGAGGCCCAACGCGATCGGCAGGAGCGACACCAGCACGAGCAGCAGGGCCTGCGCGGCAATCTCGAGCTTGGCGCGCCGCACGCCGCGAACGACGGTGAGCACGCGGAGCCCTGCGCGCTCGTATTCCTCGCGCCGGAAGATCGCGATGGCGAGGAAGTGCGGCAGCTGCCACACGAGCAAGATCGCAAACTGCATCCACGCGAGCGTCTCGAAAGATCCCGTAACGCTCACCCAACCGATGAGTGGCGGGATCGCACCCGGCACGGCGCCCACGTAGAGCGAAAGCGGCGTCACGCGCTTGAGCGGCGTGTAGATGGCCGTGTAGCTCACGAGCGCCACGAGCGCGAGGACGGCAGGCCAGGCGCCGGCGATCGCCAAAAGCAGCCCGAGGCCCCCGAGCGCCGCGACGGCGGCGAAGACCAGCGCGATCTCCGGCGCGATGCGGCCCGACGGCAACGGGCGACCGCGCGTGCGTGTCATGAGCCCGTCGGTGTCCCGCTCCAGGTACATGTTCACGGCGTTCGCCGCAGCGACCACGAGCACCGTGCCGAGCAGCACCGCACCGAGGCGCAGCGGGCCGATGGATCCGGGAGCCGTGAGCGCGCCGCAGAGCGTGGTGATCGCCACCAGCCGGGTGACGCCGGGCTTGCTGAGCTCGATCAGGGCGGACGAAAGGCGAGCCGCTGGGGCGGCCGGCGTCTCGCGCAGCGCGGGGCTGGGTGACAACACGTCTTCAGGATCCTCGATCGTCTTGGGGGGGCTTTCCGGTCTCCCCCTTGGCCGGGAGGAGCTTGGGAGGGCTTTCGGAGACCGAAATGACCTGGACGGGTTTTGCCTTTGGCGGCGCATCCTCGCCGCGAACGGCCTTGCGGTAAGTCCTGAGACCTGCGCCGAGGCCCTTCCCCGGTGCCGCCAGACGGTTGCCGCCGAGGAGAAGCACGAGGATAACCGCGAGGACGAGGAGGGCGGACAATCGCCGACTGTGGCTCGGCGCCGGGCAGGGCCCGACGCCCGGCTGCCCTACCACCGGCCACCCTGCCGGGCAATGACATCTGCCGTGGCGCGGCCCTCGCCGCCCGGCAAAGGCCCAACGGCCAAAAGGCGGGACCGTACGGCGAAGCGGCGCGCCCTCCGCCCGGAGGAAGTTCCCGCGCCACGAAAAGGCCTGTTATGCTCGGCCTCCGGGTTTTGCGCGGCCGAGCCCTTGGGGCGCCGCGGCCCGTTGCGAGGACGACATGCGCTTGCTCAGGTCCATCGTGGTGCCGGCGATCGTCGCCGCCGTCTCGGCCCTCTCCTTCGACGCCCACGCGCTCGAAGCTCCCCCGAATACCACCGGCAAGGGCATCGCTGGCGGCGCGTTGCTGGGCGCCGAGCTCGTGCTGGCGCTCGAGGCGGCGTTCGACGTCGAGCCGACATGGGCCTACGTCGTGGGCGGGCTCGTCGGCGCGGGTGGCGGCGCGGTGGGCGGCTACTTCGTCGAGCAAGAGGCGGACTCGCGCGTCCCGATGTTCATGCTCGCAGGCGGCATGGCGCTCGCGATTCCCACCATCGTCGCCGTACTCAGCGCGACCGCGTACGAGCCGCCCGAAGGGCCGTTGGAGTCCGCTTCACCGCCGGCGCTCGTCGCCGTCACCGACGAGAACGTGTCGATCCGCGTTCCGGCAGTGGAGCTCCGCGAGGTCCACTCGCGCTTCGAAGTCGCTGCGTACGGCGCCCAGCAGGCGACCGAGGTGCGCGTTCCGGTGCTGAACGTGCTCTTCTGAAGCAAAGGGTGGTCGTCGATCGGGAGCACGAACTCCGCTCCTCTCCCCTTTGCTTCGTGGAACGCCTGCCGTTAGCATGAGGCGTTGTGGTGCGTGTGCGCGCCACCGCACGAGCAAAACATGGCACAAGCCGCCCTGCAGAAATCCGGGAGCACGGTTCGCAGTCGGCGAGGCGACGATCCGGCGCTCGGCAAGGTGATTGCCGGGCGGTATCGGCTCGAGGCCCGCATCGGAGAAGGCGGGATGGGCATCGTGTACCGAGCCCGTCACGTCCTCATCGACCGCGTCGTGGCAGTGAAGCTGATCCGGCCCGACCTTCGTGGCGAGACGCACCTGCGCGCGTGGATGTTGCGTGAGGCGCGCGCCGCGAATCGGGTCGATCACGCCCACATCATCGATATCCACGACATCGGCGAGACCGACGACGGCGAGCTCTATCTCGTGATGGAGTATCTCGTCGGAACCCCGCTTTCCGCCGACCTGGCTCGCGGCCCGCTACCGCTCGCGCGCGCCGTCGACGTGCTCGAGCAAATGGGCGCCGCACTGACGCGCGCCCACGATCTCGGCGTCGTCCACCGCGATCTGAAGAGCGACAACATCCTGCTCACCCAGCGCGGTGGTCGCAAAGACTTCGTGAAGATCCTCGACTTCGGGCTCGCGGCGCTCGCGCACGATCCGCGCCTCGCCCCGAAAGGCGCGGTGTTCGGAACGCCCGAGTACATGTCGCCCGAGCAAGCACGCGGCGAGCAAGCCGGTCCGCACTCGGACCTCTACGCGCTCGGCGTGCTGTTCTTCGAGATGTTGACGGGGCAGCTCCCGTTCCGCGCGAGCGATCGCGAAACGCTGCTCGAAATGCAGCGAACCGCGCCTGCCCCGCGTCCGACGAGCCTGCGCAAGGACTGCCATCCGGTGGCCGAGCGCATCGTGCTCAAGCTGCTCGAGAAAGACCCGCGCAAGCGGTACCGCGATGGGCATCACCTGCTCGAGGAGCTGAAGGCGCTGCAGCGCTCGCTCCCGAGCACCTCTTGGGAGCGAGAAGGCACCAGCGAGCACACGACCGTCGTGGCGCCTCCGCCGCCCCCGCCGCCGAAGTCGCCCGGCGTGAACGAATGGGGCACGCGCGCCGGGCTCTTCGCGCGCATGCTCGCGCGGGTGTATCCGGCCGGCAACGCGCCAGACGACATCCAACAAGCCGCGAGCACGCTCTGGGAGCTCGCGTCCAAGGGCAGCGCGCTGGAAGGCGAGGTCGCGAGCCTGACGCGCAAGCTCGAGGCGCTCGAACGCCGCGGGCGCGCGCTCCGCGCCGAAATCGGGCGCAAGGTGGAGGAGCTCGCGCAGGAAGAATCGCGCGTGCTGCGCGAGGCCGCCGCCTACGCCGAAGAGGAGGAGAGCGCGCGCCGCGAGCTCGCACAGGCCGAACGCGTCGCACGGGAAAAGCTCGCCATCGCGGCCGAAGCCGACCGCAATGGAACCGGTACGCGCGCCATCTACGAGCAGGCGGGCGCCGCGTCGGCCATGGTCGAAGCACAGCGCCAGTGGCTGAAGACGCGGGAAGCGCGCCGCAAGGCCCGCGAAGCGACGGCGGCGGATCTGCGTCGGCAGATCGACGACCTGCGTGCGCAACTGTCGCGCTACGCCGAAGCGCTCGAAGAAGACTTGAACAGCGGCCGCGAGAAGATCGCGCTGCGGACGCGCGAGGGGCTGAAGTACGAGAAGTCGTTCGTCGACAACTCGCAGATCCTCATCGCGCACCTGCGCGGCAAGCCCGAATGCCGTGATCTCATGAGCGAGCTGCTCGTGGTGAGCGGAAACGACGCCGATCAGGGCTCGGGGATGCCGTCGCGCACCTCCGACGGCGGGTGAGCCCGGCGAGAACGCCGATCGGTTCGACCGATCGGCGTTCCGCGAGTCACGCGGCAGGCTTCGTCTTCGCGCCGAAGTACGCGCGGAGCTTCACCAGCGTCTTCTCGTCGCGGACGAACGCGGGAACCGCGTAAGAAGCCGCGAACTCGCGCGCCTCGCGCCCGAGCTCGGCGCGGAGCGCGGGGTCGGCGAGGATGCCGTCTACCGTGCGCTCGTGCACGGCGCGCCGATCGAGCTCCGCGAGGGAGGCCTCGAGCGGCTCGACCGTGGCTCCGAGGAACTCCCGCACGAGCGCCGCATCCGCGACGAGCCGCTGCACCGTCGCGCCCGGCTCCCGATCGCGCTCGGCCGGCAGATCGCCGTCGGCGAGGGCAGAGACCGCGACGCGCACCATGAACGCGTCGTCCAAATAGCCGAGCTCCTCCAGCCCCTCCGGGATCAGGTCCACGGACTTGACGACGTAGACGAGGGCGCGCGCCGCCGCGCGGTGGAGCGCCTCCGAAGCATCGCTTTCGAGCACCGCGGCGAGGGCCCGGGCGTCGTCTCCCAGCGTTCTGAGCCAGGTCGAAAAAGCGTCGAGGCAGCGAGTCTCGAAGGAGGACATCGTCGCCGAGCTACCATCGAGCCCGCCGGGACGCCAAGCCCTCGTCTACTTTTCGCCGCGAGGTCTCCGAGCTCGCCTTGGCGAGTGATGGGGACGCCGGGGCGCCGAGCCCTCGTCTACTTTTCGCCGCACAGGATGCGGAGCGCGTTGCGCGAGAAGATGCGCCGGACGTCGTCGCGCGAGAGCCCCGCGCGCTCGAGGGCGCTCGCGAGCCGCGGAAACCCGCCGACGTCGGCGAGCTCGGCGGGGGGGTTGATGTCGCCCTCGAAGTCCGAGCCGATCGCCACGTGCTGGACACCAGCGACCTTCACGAGGTGCAGCACGTGCGCGACCACGTCGGCGAGCGTCGCGCGCCGCCCCGAAGCCAGGAACCGCGAGTGGAAGTTCACTCCAATCACGCCGCCGGTGGACGCGATCGCTCGTATCTGCTCGTCCGTGAGGTTGCGCGGGTGATCGGCGAGCGCTCGCGCATTTGAGTGCGTGGCGATCGTCGGCACGCCGCTTCGGCGCGACAGCTCGATCACGTCTTCGACGGCGCGATCCGACGCGTGCGAGACGTCGATGGGGACCCGCAGCCGATGCGCCCGCTCGACGAGCGCCTTGCCCGCCCGAGTCAATCCGAAGGGCATCGGCTTGGCGTCGCCCGACGACGAAGCGAGCGCGTTCGCCTTCGTGTGGACGAGGCCCAAGCTGCGCACGCCGCGACCGACCCACTCGTCGAGACGCTTCGGATCTTCTGCAAACGCGCCCGCACCCTCGAACGCGAGGAACGTCCGCACGCGTCCGGGCGTCTCGACGCACCCCGGGGGAAGGTACGGCGGCGTCTTGCGAATCTCGGCGAGCACCCCCTTGTACGAGGTCTCGAAATCGGAGAAGCGCGGCCCTTCCGGAGCGTGCGACTTCGGCACGAAGAGCGGGAGCACCACGCCCACGACGCCGGCGCGGGCGAGCTTTCGCGCCGGGAACTGGCCCGAGCTCTCGGCGAAGGAGCCGTCGCGGTAGTTGTGCCGATAGGGCAAATCGACGTGCAGATCGACGACCGCGATCGGTCGTTCCTTCGGCTCGGCGCCGCGGGCGGGGAGCCGCACGAGCAGCGTCGCGAGGGCGAGCCCCGAACCGACGAGAGCCGCCCGGCGGAAGCCCCCGCGAAGACTGGATGAAGCGCCGCGGCGCGCGGTCGAGCTCTCGAAGGTCATTCGACGGTGGGACAACCGTACACCACGTCCACGCGCCGCGCTCCCGTCTCGCGGATCCGCTCGCAAACGGGGCCCACCAGCTCGATGGTGGCCGGCGTTTCCGACACGTCGATCTCCCAGCCCGAGCCGTCGTCCTCCGTCGGCCGCACGACCTCGCAATCGACCGCCACGTTGACGAGCTTCGGGTCGCGCGGACGGCTCGCGAGCTCCACCTCGCAAGAGCGAACCAGGAGCTGCGTGATTTCGTGGAGAACGTCGACGAGGCCCTGAACGCCGCCGTCGGCCGGAACCGCGTAGTACGCGTGCTCGCCGTCGCTGGGAACGCCGCCGGCCTCGGCGAACGCGTCGAGATAAGGCGCGTAGCGCTCGGTACCCGGAATGCCCACCACGAACGTGGGAATGTCCGCTTTGCGAAGCGCCTCGATCGTCTCGAGCACCGACTCGTCGTCGAGACAGTACTCGCCGGCGCCAGCGCAGCAATTGTTCTCTTCGGAGCACTGGCCGTCGAGCCACGGCGTGCACCGCATGCGATCGCAGGTGTTGTCCGAATTGCAGTTCGGGCCGCCGTCGGTCGCGAGCAGCACGTACTTGTCTCCCTCGAGATCCGCGCCGGGACCCTCGGTGAAGTATTCGCGGGCGCGCTCGAGGGCGAGCGCCGTCGGCGTGCCGCCGCCGGGCGGCGTCGTGTCGAGCAGATCGAGGATTTTCGGGACGCTCTCGGTCCCGGGCTGAATGGGCACGTTCACCGCGGCCGCGCCCTGAGGAACCTCGCAGCAATCGGTCTCGCAGAGCTCCGGGATCGTCTTGAGGTGCGCGTACGGGTAGAGCAACAGCCCGACGTGAAGCCTGTCTGCCGTTTCCTCCAACGCCCGACCGAGCGCAACGCGCATCGCTTCCCACTTGTCGCGATCGAAGCCTTCGGGTTGGTCGGTCATGCTCCCGGATTTGTCGATGACGAGGAGCACGTTCACCTTCTTCAGCTCGGCCTCGACGGCGGTGCCCCCGCAGTTGCCGAGGCCCGTCAGCTCTTCGCACTCGGGAACGGGCTTGGGCCCGCTGCTCTCGCCACCGTCGCCGGCGCTGCCCGTGCGCCCGCCCACCGCGATGACGTGGCCGGGAAGGCCGCCCGTCGCCGGCTGTTCCGGAGGCGGGATCTCCGACTCCTCTTGGAAAATCGTGCAGCAGGGGATCGCGGCGAGAACGAGGGCCGAAAGTCTGCGGGCGTTGCGAGCGAGACTCATGAAGGGCTCCTTCGACTCCGAGGGGGCTCGCGGAAGACACCGCGGTAGTTCGGGGCGGCTTCTCCGGACGTTACCGCCTCCGGCCTCGCACCGCAATTTGGTCCGTTCCGGCGCGCTCCCACGCGCCCGCGGGCGTCCGAAGCGAGCGCGTCCCCTCCTCGGGTCACGTTCCGCGCTCACATGGACGTCGAATGTACGCCCGCGATCGGCAACGATCGTTTCACTTCGAGACGCATCGCGATCGGAAATAGGGTTTCCCGAAGCAAGTCGAATCCACGTCGCGAGTCTCACACAGCAGGAACCGGAGTATTGGAAACGTCGTTGCGTGTCTGCAGCGGTGTTCCAATTCGAATCGCGCACGCGACGATTCGACCGCGCGCGCTCTCTGCTCTGCTAACTTGGATCGCCATGCGTCAGCGCTACGGGTTCGTCGCCTGCATTGTATTGCCGTGTATTGCATGCTCCTCGAGTGACGGGGATCCTGGACCGTCGAACGACGTCCTGCCGCCGCCGATGCCCACGACGAGCACCCCCATCATCATCCCGGGTGGTAATGGTGGCGGCTCGCAAAACGAGGGCCCGCGCGACGGCGGCACCCAACCGCTCACGCCCGAGCAAGTGACGGCGCTCGAAACGTCCTCGTGCGCAGGCTGGAAGACCGAGGTCGAATCGTTGCCGGCGCTGCTCCAGCTCGTCGTCGACGTGAGCGGCTCCATGAACGAGGAAGCCCCTGGCCCGGGCGACGAAAGCAAGTGGGAGCTCACGCGCGAGGCGCTGCGCGACGCCCTCGATGGCCTGCCCGACACCACCGGTGTCGGCGTGCTCTACTACCCGAACCGCGACACGAGCCGGAGCTCCCGGCCCCGGGAGATCACCGCGTGTGTGCGAACCAACGAGCTGATCCCCATGGCGCTGCTCGGCGCTCCCGGCTCCAGTCACCGGGACCAGATCGACGCGTCCTTGAACCGTGTCCGACCGAACGGCGCCACGCCCACGCACGATGCCTTCTACTACGCGTTCGAGAACGGGCTCGAACCGTCGACCCTGCCGGGCAATCGTTTCATGCTGCTCATCACCGACGGCGCTCCCACGCTTGCGCGCGAATGCGTCGGGGATGGCAGAACGCCCGTGGATACCGACCCCATCATCGCCGAGATCCAGCGCGCCCGCGACGAAGGCGTCCGCACGTTCATCATCGGTTCTCCGGGCAGCGAGGTCAGCCTCGGCGGCTCGAACGAGGACGCCCGGCCCTGGCTCTCGCGGGCCGCGATGGTGGGCGGCACCGCGAAGGACGGCTGCACGGAGAACGGCCCGAACTTCTGCCACTTCGACATGACGCAGGTCTCGGATTTCGGCGCGGCGCTGCGCGATGGCCTCGCGCAGATTGCCGGGCAGATCGTCTCGTGCGTCTACGACATTCCGCCCCCGCCCTCTGGCCAGAGCATCAACCGCGAAGCCATCAACGTAGTGGTGTCGTCGAGCTCGGGCGACGCCCAGCTCGTGCTGCGCGACGACATGGGCGACTGCACCGAAGGCTGGAAGCTCGAGAACGACCAGGTCGTGCTGTGCGAGGCCACGTGCAATCGGGCCAAGTCCGACGAGTCGGCCCGCGTGCAGCTCTTGTTCGGCTGCACCTCGAACCAGGTGCCGATCGTCGAGTGACGGCAGGCGCCGCCTGGCCCTCGCGCCACCACGCGGAGGGCCGGCGGGCGCGATCAGCGGAGCCCGAGTCGTGGCTCGCAGCCGAGGCGGATCTCGACGCGGCCCGCGCCGAAACGCTCGCACGTGCAGGGGCAGACCTGGATGCTCCGCGGATCCGCCGGGTTGTCGTAGAACCAGCCGCCGTTCGGATTGCGGTCGCACGCGCCCGACGATTCGAGGCGCGGGATTTCCTCCGGCTCGCCCGACGCAGGCGTGTACACGACCTGAACCTCGTCGAAGTCCACGCGCAGGTCCGGATCCGGTGACATGGGGATCCGGTACTGGCACGCAACGCGCGCGTCCGAAATGTTAACAAGGGGTGCAAGAAAGAAATGG
>QGUH01000066.1 GCA_003242355.1 Pseudomonadota bacterium | reverse complement strand
CGAAGTTCGGTAGGGAGCGCACGGGAACCTTCCCGCGGGGCTTGCGCCTGGCCTGGCCGTTACCGAGCTCGCGCAACGCTTCGCGGATCCGTCGCTTGACCCGCCCATCGAGCTCGCGGTCGAGCGCGCGGCGAAGCGCCGGGCGGCAGCGCGGATCCCCGAGCTTGACCAGCGCGTTGACCACGTCCACGCGAAGGTGCGGATCCCGATCCTCGAGCAACGCCTCGATCTCGCGGCGCACTTTGCGGCCCTCGGCGATTTCCGCGAGCGCAGCGATCGCGGAGCGGCGCGCGCGGGTCGGATACCCGTAGCGCGTGTGCTCGAGCACGACGGGAAAGTCCTGCTCGTCGCGCAGCGCGGCAAGGCCATCCAAGGCTCCCATCCGGATCACTTCACCCCAGGAATCGCGCGCGAGCAGCTTTCGAAGCACCGTGCGCGCGGCCTGTTCCCGCGTCTTGCCGAGAGCGCGAGCCGCTTCGGCTTCGACCAAGTAGCTCGCGTCGCGCTCGGCGAGCGGGCGCACGGCCGCGAACGCGCGCTCGTCCCGGAACGTGCCGAGCGCGGCCGCGACGGCGCGGCGCACCTTGGGATGCTCGATTTTCGTCGCTCGCTCGAGCACTTCGAGCGCTCCGGGCGCGTCCGAACGCCCGAGCGCTCGCGCCGCCTCGGCGCGCACCATCCACGCTTCGCGTCCGTTTTCGAGAGCGCGCGCGAGCGCCTCGGTGGTCGGCACGTCTCCTCGTTTGGCGAGGGCCCGCGCCGCGCTCCACCGTGCGAAGGCGGTGGCGCCGTGCTCGAGCTGGTGGCGCAGCATGTCGGCGGGCGCCTCGAGCGCAATGCTGCCGACGATGCGGAGCTCGGGGTCGACGCTCACGTGCGCGGGCCGCCGATCGAGCTTCACCGAGATCGCGTCGAACGCGCTCGTCACGGTCTTTTGGTGACGCGTGCGTTCCCCGTTCGCCGTGACGACCTCGATTTCGAGGTCGAACGCGAACACCGCGACGTCTCCGGTCTTCTGCGTCTGTTTGACGGAGACGGTGACGAGCCCGTCGTCGTAGCCGACCTTGACTTTGAGCTCCGGGTGCCCGGGTCGGTACACCCACTGGTCGAAGAAGCGCTCGAGCGAGCGTCCGGAAACGGCCTCGAAGGCGCGGACGAGATCGTTGGTCTCGACGATGCCGAAGGCGTGCGCCGTCAGGTACTCACGCACGCCGCGGAAGAACAGCGTGTCCCCGAGCTCGCGCCGGAGAGCGTGCAGCACGAGCGAGCCCTTCTCGTACAAGTGCCGATCGAACAGATCGATGGGCTCGGCGTAATCGCGGCACACGATGGGGCGCGTGTAACGCCCGCCGGCTTCGCCGAGATACGAGTCCAAGTCTCCTTGAATCCCGTAATCGTACTCCTCGCGGCCCAACCGATCCTCGGCCTCGAGGTGCTCGAAGTAGGTGGCGAAGCCCTCGTTCAGCCAAGCATGGGACCAGTCGCGGCAGGTGACGTAGTCGCCGAACCACTGGTGCGCGAGCTCGTGCGCCACGAGGCCGTGCGACGAGACGTCGATCGCGGCGCGCTCGTCGAGCAGCACGTGCTCGTACAGCGTCGTGGCGGTGGTGTTCTCCATTCCCCCGAAGATGAAGTCGTGGACCACGACTTGCGAGTAGCGGCTGAAGGGGAAGGGGACCCCCGTCAGGCGCGAGAAGAGCTCCACCATGCGCGGCGTTTCCCCCAGGCTGCGCGCGGCGTCGGCGCGCCGCTCGGGGGGCACGTAATAGAGGATGGGCACGCGCCGCCCGTCCGGAAGCTCCGCGTCCCGATCCTCGACGATCGCGAAACGCCCCACGGCCAGCGTCACGAGGTAGCTCGGGTGCGGTCGGTCGAGGCGGAAATGGTAGCGCCACGGCGCGCCGCGCTTCTTCGGCGTGTCCGCGTGCACGAGATCGCCGTTCGAGAGCGCGACGAAGCCCGGAGGAACGCGCACGGCGAGCTCCGTCGTCATCTTTACGTGCGGCTTGTCGTGGCAGGGGAACCAGTGCCGCGCATCCTCGTCCTGACACTGCGACCAGACCTGGACGGGGCGGTGCTTCACCTTGCGGTCGGGCTCGAGGAAGTAGAGCCCGCGTCGGGGCACGGCGCGATAGACGATCTCGATGCGCGTCGCATCGTCGTCGATCCCGGCGATGGACAGCCGATCGCCGTCGTAGTCGTACTCGGCGTCGCGCGGGCCCTTCTTGCCGAGCAGTCGCACGGCCTCGATTCGGAATCCGACGGCGTCGAGCGTGATCGTGCTCGCGCCGGGGGCGACGCGTTCCACGTCGAGCGTGGCGCTGCCCGCGACGGAGCGCTCCTCGAAGCTCAGCGTGAGGTCCAGCGCGAGATGTCGGACGCGGAAGGGACGCGAGCGCTCGTATTGCCGCTCCGTACCCGCGAGGACGAAGGGGCCGTATGCGGCGCCCGCTGCCGCGCAGCGCTCGTGGAAGCGATGACCATGAACCGACACGAGGTCTCCTTACCCAAGACTTTACTACGGCGGCAAGGGTCCTCCCCCGCGAACGAGCGCCGGTTCCCCGCGTTCTCAAGCCGATGGTCGCTACGGCGCTATAGTGCCGGCGTGTCCGTCACGCTCACGGGTCAGGTCGAGCGCATCACCTACGAAAACGAGGACACGAGCTTTCGTGTTCTGCGCGTGGGCTCGCTCGAGGGGGACGGAGCGCGACGGGGCAGCATCTCCGTGGTCGGAACGCTTCCGGCCGTGGGTCCCGGAACCCGCGTCAGGATCACGGGCAAGTTCGTCGTGGACCCGCGCCACGGCGAGCAGTTCCGGGCGGACGTGCTCGTGCCCATCGAGCCCACCACGCTCGTCGGCCTCGAGCGGTTTCTCGGGTCCGGCACCATCCACGGGGTCGGGCCGGCGCTCGCCAAGCGCATCGTCGAGAAATTCCAGCTCGATACGCTCAAGATCCTCGACGACGCGCCGGAGCGTCTTTCGGAAGTGCCGGGGCTCGGTCCGAAGCGCATCCAGGAGATCAAGGAGAGCTGGGCCGCCCAGCGGGCGTTGAGCAGCGTGCTCGTGCTGCTCCAAACGCACGGCGCCTCACCAGGCCTCGCTCAGCGCATCGTGAAGCACTACGGGGATCGAGCCGCGAGCATCCTGCAGCGCTCGCCCTATCGCATGGCGCTCGACGTGCGTGGCGTGGGGTTCAAAACCGCCGATCGCATCGCCGCCTCGCTCGGCATCGCGCGCGATCATCCCGAGCGCTGCCAAGCGGGGATCCTGCACGTACTCGGCGAGCTGTCCGAAAGCGGACACGTGTACGCTCCGAAGCCCGATCTGTTCGCGGCGGTGGCCGAGCTGCTCGGCGTCGGCGTCGACCACGTGGAGGCCGGTCTCGATGCGCTGCGCGCGTCCGAACGCGTCGTGGTGACGGGCGAGGCGGTCTATCTCGCGCGCCTCGAACGGGCCGAGGCGGCCGTCGCTCGCGGCGTGCGCCGACTGCTCGAGGGGCGCGGCCGAGTGGTCGCCGGGGTCGATCGCATCCTCGACGCCTTCGAGACGAAGCGCGGGATCCAGCTCGCTCCCGCCCAGCGGCTCGCGGTGGAGACGGCGGCGCGCGAGGCCTTCGCCATCATCACCGGCGGGCCCGGGGTCGGAAAGACCACGATCGTCCGCGCCGTGCTCGCCGTCTTCGAATCGGCGGGCCTTTTGGTTCGGCTCGCCGCGCCCACGGGGCGCGCCGCAAAGCGCCTCTCCGAATCGACGGGCCGTGACGCGAGCACGCTGCACCGCCTGCTCGAGTTCGATCCGCGGAAGGGGTTCCAACGCAACGCCGACCATCCGCTCGATGCGGACGTCGTCATCGTGGACGAGGCGTCCATGGTCGACGTCGAGCTCGCGGAGGCCCTGTTCGCGGCGCTGCCCGCGCGCGTGAAGCTCCTGCTCGTCGGCGACGCCGACCAGCTTCCCTCGGTCGGTCCGGGCGCGGTGCTGCGCGACCTCGTGGCGAGCGGCTGCGTGCCCACGGTGCGGCTCACCGAGGTGTTCCGGCAGGCCGAGGAGAGCGGCATCGTGCGCAACGCGTACCGCATTCTGCGCGGCGAGATGCCGGAGACCGCCGAGCCGGAGGATCCGCGCGGTGACTTCTTCGTCGTGCGGCGGCGAACTCCGGAGGAAGCGGCGAGCACGGTGCGCGAGATCGTGACGGTGCGCATCCCGCGCCGCTTCGGGCTGGATCCGCGGCGGGACGTGCAAGTGCTCACGCCCATGCACCGCGGGCCCGCCGGCACGCAGCTCCTGAACGAGCTGCTCCAGCAAACGTTGAACCCGCTCGGGCCCGCGATCGAAGTGCGGGGACAGAAGCTCCGCATCGGAGACAAGGTGATGCAGACGCGCAACGACTACGATCGCCAGGTTTGGAACGGCGACGTGGGCACCATCGCGCGTCTCGACCCGGAAAAGCGCGCGCTCACCGTGCGTTTCGAGCAGGGAGACGTCGACTACGACGAGGGCTCGCTCGAAGCTCTTTCACTGGCGTACGCGCTCAGCGTGCACAAGAGCCAGGGCAGCGAGTATCCGGCGGTCGTGATCCCGCTGCTCACGACCCACTTCGTGATGCTGTCGCGCAATCTGCTCTACACGGCCGTGACGCGCGCCCGCAAACTCTGCGTTCTCGTCGCCGATCCCCGTGCGATCTGGCTCGCGCTCGAAGAGACCCGCCGCGAAGATCGGAAGACACGGCTCGCCGACAGGGTGAGAGGACTCTAGATCCTTCCCGACCGTTCGTCGCTCTCGGGGGCGGCTTCCTCTCAGCCGCTCGATGCCGGTACGGCGCCGGGATCTTGCTTCTTGATCCGCGTGCGCTCGTCGAGGCCGCTCGTCACCTCGACCCAGATGCCGTCGGAGAGGCCGAGGCGGACGGGCTTGCGCTCGAAGCGTTGAGGGCCGATCTCGACCTCCACGAACGCCTCCTTGCCGTCGTGGATCACCCAGGCCTCGTTCACGGCGAGGACGTCCGTGCGGCGCTCGAGGATGATGTCGGCGTTGGCGCTGTAGTTCGCGCGCACGAACGCGTCGGGCTCGAGCTTCACGGCGGCCCGCACCTCGAACTCGATCGTGCCTTCCTTTTCCACGCCTTTGGGCGCGATGTACTCGAGCGTTCCGTCGAAACGCCGATCGCCGAGCGCTCCGACGGAAATGGAGACGGGCATGCCGACGCGGAGCTTCCCCACCTCCGACTCGTCCACCCGACCCTGGAAGATCATGTCGTTCATGTTGGCGATCGACGCGATGGTCGTGCCTTCGTTGAAATTGTTCGCCTCGATCACGCTCGCGCCTTCCTTGACGGGCACCTCGAGCACCATGCCTTCCACCGTCGAGTGCACGAGGTTCGACGCTTTGCCGGCCTTCGCCGAGGCGCCCTCGCGCACGAGCTGCAGGTTGTTTTCGGCGGCCTCGAGCTCCTGCTGGCGCAGCTTGAACGCGAGCTCCTGCTGGATGAAGTCCGCCTCCGAGATCAGCTTCTGCCCGAGCAGGCGCCGGAAACGCTCGAGCTCGCTCTTGGCCGTCTCGTAGTTGATGCGCGCGGCCTTCAGGTTCGCTTCCGCTTGATTGAGGGCGACGACGTTGGGAATGATCTGGATTTTCGCGAGCAGCGCGTTCGCCTTCACGTAGTCGCCGGGCTCCACGTACAGCTTTTCGACCACGCCCGAGACGCGCGGTTTGATGGTCACTTCCTTGCGGGGCACGAGCGCTCCGGGTGCGACCGTCTTCTGCACGACCTCGCGGCGAACCGGCGTCGCCGTGGCGTGGACGACGGCGTGCGTCTCCGACTTCTTGTACAAGAAGAACAGCGTCCACACGAACACGCCGAGGACGAGCGACGTGGCGAGGAACGGAACGACTCGACGCATCGACTCACTCCGCGCGCAGGGCTTCCACCGGGCTGATGCGGGCCGCGTGACGCGCCGGCACGAGCCCGGCCGCCGCGCCGGCGACGCACAGAACGACGGTGGCGACGAGGGCGGCCCCGAAATCGATCTCCGGCCGGTAAATCGGCGCATTGGGGAGCCGGTCCGTCGCCGCGCCGATCAGCTCGAGCACGAGGACGCCCGAGACGAGCCCGAGATAGCCCGAGACGAGCGTCAGGGCGAGCGCCTCCCGGATCACCATGGAGACGACCGCCGCAGGGGTCGCGCCGAGCGCCTTTCGCACACCGAACTCGCGAGTCCGCTCCTTCACGGTGATCAGCAGGATATTGCTCACGCCGAGGACCCCAGCAAGCAAGGTGAGGGTACCCACGAACCAGACGAACGCACGAATGGCTCCGAATAGTCCCTGGATCTTTCCGTACTGGACCGCGGCGTTCCAGGAGCCGATGGCCTGCGTGTCGTCGGGATGCACCCGGTGGCGCTCGGCGAGGACGCGGCGGACGGTCGCTTCGACCGCATCGGCGGGCGCGTCGGCGCGAGCGGTGAGCGCGAACCAACCCACGCGGTTTCGATGATCGAACGTGCGCTGGAAAGTCGTGAACGGCACGAAGACGCTCGACCGGAGGCGCTCCCCCGCCTCTCCCCCGCGCTCGGAGGCGACCTCGCCGACCACCTGGAAATGGACGCCTCGGATCTGGATGGTTCGCCCGAGTGGGTCCTCGTCCCCGAACAGAATCGAGCGGGCCTCGTCGCCGATTACGGCGATCTTGCGAGCCTCCCGGACGTCGAGCGCGTTGATGAAGCGTCCGCGACGGAGCGTGAGCGGTTCCACGGCAAGAAGCTCGGGGACGTCGCCGAGGACGGGAAAGTAGCTCGAGCGGTGCCCCGCCGTGACGCTCGCGCCGTCGCGCCAGCCGCCGAGGCGCAGTCGTGGAGCGACGTGCTCGACGCCGCGCACGCTCCGCACCGCTTCGAGGTCGGCGTCCTCGAACCGGAGCCAGCGTCCCGGGGAGAGCCCGCGGTAGGGCAGAGACGTTCGATCCGCCCACACGAACACGGCGCGCGTTTCCATGAGACCCAGGTTGCGGCGCGATCCCCGTTCGAGCCCGCGTCCGATGCCGAGCATCACGATGAGCACGAAAATCCCCCAAAACACGCCGAGCGCCGTGAGCAGCGCGCGCAGCTTGTTGCGCCCCAGGCCGTGGGCGAGCTCCTGCCAGGAATCCAGATCGAACACTAGAACGCCCCTCCCCACGCGTGCTCGCTACTCGGCGCGGCCCCCGCATCGTTCGGCGCCTGGCCGACCCTTCGTCGCACTAGTCGCCCTCCCGCAGGGCCACCATCGGGTCGACGCGCGCCGCGCGCAGGGCGGGAACGAGACCGGCGAGCGTGCCCGAGATCGCGAGCAGGGCGACGGCGCCGAGCGCGACGTCGAGCTCGACGCCGGGATTGCGGAAGTACTGCGCCGCAGGCAGGGCCTTCGAAACGACCTCGAGCAGACCGACCCCGAGCACGACGCCGGCGTACCCCGAGGTCAGCGTGATCACGAGCCCTTCGACGACGACCATGCCGACGATCGAGCGGGGCGTCGCGCCGAGCGCCTTGCGGATCCCGAACTCCTTGGTGCGTTCGGCGACCGAGATCAGAAGGATGTTGCCGACACCGATGACGCCGGCGAGCAGCGTCCCACAGCCGACGATCCACACGAAGGCGCGAATCCAGGTGAAGACCTCGGTGATCTTGCCGAAGCGCTCGAGGTTGTTGTGAATGCGGATCGCGCGCCGATCGTCGGGGTGCACCTCGTGGCGCCCCTTCAGGAGCGACAGGGTGGCGTCGGCGATGCGTTGGCTCGTCGGGACGTCCTCGGTCGTCAGCGTGAACAGGAGATGGTGGAGGCGTCCCGGTGAGCGATACACGGCCTGGGCCGTCGAGATCGGCACGTAGATCTTGCGCTGCTCGTCCTGACCGCCCTGGTCCTCGAACACCCCCACGACGCGGTACGGCAGCCCGCGGATCTCGATGTACTCCCCGATCGGATCCTCGTGCGGGGCGAAGAGCATCGTGCGCACCTCGGAGCCGATCACGGCAATCTTGCGGCGTTCCCGCAGGTCGCGGTCGTTGACGAATCGACCGTGCGTCATCTCGGTGCGTTCGAGGTGGCGATGATCGGGATGCACGCCGCGAACGTCGAACGAGGCGCGCCGGGATCCACGGCTCACCGAGAGCTGCCCCCAGTAGTAAAAGCGCCCGGTCGCGTGCTCGACCCCCGGCAGCCGATCCACGGCGTCGAGATCCTCGTCCGTGAAGCGCACGTCGCGCCCCGGCTTTCTCCCGGCGTACGGAAGGCTCGTCTGCGACGGCCGCACCGAGATCGAGGCCAACGCGTCGTCGCGGAACTCCCAGGCGACGCCGTTCTCGAGCCCGCGCCCGGCTCCGAGCAGCAGCGTGAGCATGAACGTGCCCCAGGCGACGCTCAGGGCCGTGAGGAAGGTCCGGAGCTTGTGGTGCCGGAGCGCGCTCAGGATTTCGTGCGCCGCCTCGACGATCATGCGACCTCTGCCCAGATCTTCCCGTCGCGCATGCGGATCGTGCGCTCGGTGCGCTCGGCGATGTCGTGCTCGTGGGTGACGATGACGATGGTGAGCCCTTCTCGGTGGAGCTCCGCGAAGAGATCCATCAACCGGTAGGACGTTTCCGTGTCGAGCGCGCCGGTCGGCTCGTCCGCGAGAAGGAGCTTGGGCCGCGTGATGAGCGCGCGGGCGACGGCCACGCGCTGACGCTCGCCACCGGAGAGCTCGTTCGGCAAGTGGTCGGCACGTGCGCCGAGGCCGACGCGTTCGAGGTACTCGCGGGCGAGCGCGTTTCGCGTGCGCCGCGGCACGCCGCGGTAGTAGAGCGGCAGCGCCACGTTCTCGAGCGCCGTCTTGAACGGGAGCAGGTTGAACGCCTGAAAGACGAAGCCGATGAATTGGTTCCGGTAGCGAGCGGCCTCGCGCTCACCGAGGTCCTTCACGAGCCGCCCGTCGAGCAAGTAACGGCCGCTGTCGTAGCGATCGAGGATGCCGAGAACGTTGAGCAGCGTCGACTTGCCGGACCCCGAGGAGCCCATGATCGACACGAACTCGCCGGGTGCGACGTGCAGGTCCACGTCCTTGAGGACGTGGAGCTCGCCGTTGCCGCTTCGATAGGACTTGTTGACCTTCTCCAGGCGAATCATCGCGGCCTCGCGCACGGGCGCGTAGGCCATGGAGATGGCACAAAATGCGCGAAGGGCCCGAAAACGGGCCCTTCGCCTTCGATCGTTCGAGCGATGGGTTCGGCTCAGCCGGCGCTGGCGCCTCCCGTGCCCGCGGTGCCGGCTTGGGGCTCACCGCCACCGCCGCCCTGGCCGCCGCCGCTCTGTCCGGTGTCGCCAGCAGTGCCGCCAGCGTCACCGCCCGAGCCGCCGCCGCCCGCGTCCATGCCGGCGCCACCGCCGGCGCCACCACCGTCCATGCCGGCGCCGCCGCCTTCACCGCCGCCGGGCATGCCCGTCGGGATGAAGCGGATGTTGTCGATGACGACGTTGATCATGTAGTTCATCGACGTCGTGCCGCCGGTGCCGGGGGCCATGCCCGCGGTGCCGCCGGACTCGGCTCCGCCGCCTCCGTTACCGGCTTCCGTTCCGCCACCGCCAGCGTCGCCACCGCCGGAGCCGCCGATTCCACCGTTGCCTCCGTCCACGGGGGGG
>QGUH01000933.1 GCA_003242355.1 Pseudomonadota bacterium | reverse complement strand
GTCGCGGAGTTTTCACGCTCGATCGCCGAGTCCGTCATCGCTTCGCGGGAGCCGGTCGTCGCGTTGAACGCGCAGAGCGACGCGCGCATGGCGAGCTTCGCGTCGGTCCATCGAATGATGCTCGAGTCCGTCGCCTGCGTCCCGGTGCTCGCCCCCTCCGGGCGGGCGGTGGGCGCGCTCTACGTGGAGACGCGACTGCGCCCGGGGTCGCACTTCGAGCGCGAGCTGCCGACGTTGCGCGCGTTCGCCGACCAGGTGGCGATTGCGCTCGAGAACGCGCGCCTGATCCGCGAAAACCAGCGGCGCGCCGACGAGCTCGCCGAGGCGAACCTCAGGCTCGAAGAAGCGCGCCAGCGCCTGCGCGAGCTCCTCGGAGATCGCACCGAGCAGCTCAAGCGCACCCGAAAGAAGCTCCGGGACGCCCGCGAGGCGCTCTACGGTCACTTCGGTTACCACGGCCTCGTCGGCACGAGCGCGGCGATGCGCCGCGTGTACGCGCTCATCGACCGCTTGAAAGACACCGACGTGCCGGTGCTCATCACCGGCGAGAGCGGCACCGGCAAGGAAATGGTGGCGCGCGCGATCCACGCCGCGTCGGCGCGCGCGAGCAAGAAGATGCTGGGCGTAAACTGCGGCGCGATCCCCGAGAACTTGCTCGAGAGCGAGCTCTTCGGGCACGTCCGCGGAGCGTTCACCGGGGCCGATCGCGAGCGCAAAGGGCTCTTTCGCGAATGCGACGGCGGCACGATTCTGCTCGACGAAATCGGCGAGACGCCGCCGAAGATGCAAGCGGGCCTTTTGCGCGTGCTGCAGGACGGCAAGGTGCGCCCCGTCGGCGGGACGGAGGAGCAGAGCGTCGACGTGCGGTTGCTCTTCGCGACGAACCGCGACCTTTCGGAGATGGTCCGCGAGGGTAAGTTCCGCGAGGACCTCTACTACCGCATTCACGTCGTCGAGGTGCGGATGCCGGCGCTGCGCGAGCGCACCGAGGACATTCCCCAGCTGGTCGACCACTTCTTGGGTTTGTTCGCGGCCCGGTACAAGCGCGACAAGAAGGCCGTCTCGCGCGAGGCCTTGCGCATGCTCGCGCTCTACGACTGGCCCGGCAACGTCCGGCAGCTCGAGCACGTGCTGCTCAACGCCTGGGTGCTGAGCGACGGGGACGAGCTCGTTCCCGAGGACTTCGACCTTCCGGGAGCTCGGAGCCTGGGCGCGAGCGAGGCGACCCTGTCTGCCAAGGCCGCGCCCGTCTCGTCTCCCGTTCAGGAAGGGCGCCGCACGAAACGCCGAGGGGTGCTCACCGAGCATCACCGGAGCGAGCGGGAGCGCATCCTCGAGGCGCTGCGCGCCTGCAACTGGAATCGCGTCAAGGCCGCCGAGCTCAGCGGGATCCCGCGGCGCACGTTCTACCGGCGCCTCAAGGAGTACGGCATTCAGTAGCCGCTCGCGTTACCCGAGCTGCTCGACTTTCTCGTGCCGTCGCCGTTCGCGTCAGCGGGAGCGCGAGCTGCTCGATTTTCTCGTGCCGTCGCCGTTCGCGTCAGCCGATCCCGAGCTGCTCGAATTCCGGTCGCCGTTCGCGTCAGCCGATCCCGAGCTGTTTGATCTTCTTGTGCAGGCCCTCGCGCGTGATGCCGAGCGCTTTCGCTGCGGCGGTCTTGTTGCCGCCGTGCTCGCGCAGCGCTTCGAGGACGACCTGGCGCTCGACCTGGTCGATCATCGCGCGCAACGTGCCCTTCGCCTTTCCTGCTTGCAGCAGGACGCCTTCGATTTGGCGGACGCGCGGGCTCAAGAGCTCGGGCCCGATGCGGCCCTCGGGCTCTGCCTGGATCACGAGGCGCTGCACCTCGTTTTCGAGCTCGCGGACGTTTCCCGGCCAGTCGTAGGCGACGAGCGCCGCGCGGGTTTCTTCCTCGAAGCCCGCGGTTTTCTTGCCGAACTCGTGCTCGTAGCGCCCGAGGAAATAGGCGGCGAGGAGCGGAACGTCTTCGCGACGCTCGCGGAGCGGGGGGACCTGGAGCGGATAGACCTTGAGTCGGTAATAGAGGTCTTCGCGAAATCGTCCCTCGCGAACTTCCGTCTCGAGGTCTCGATTGGTCGCGGCGACGATGCGCACGTCCACGCGGCGTGGCGCCGAGCCGCCGAGGGGACGCACTTCCCCTTCTTGCAGGGCACGCAGGAGCTTGGCCTGGAGCGAGAGCGGGAGCTCGCCGATTTCGTCGAGGAACAAGGTGCCGCCGTCGGCCATCTCGAACAGGCCCTTCTTGTCCTCCGTTGCCCCGGTGAACGCACCCCGCTTGTGCCCGAAGAGCTCGCTCTCGAGGAGATTTTCCGGGATGGCGGCGCAGTTCTGCGCGACGAACAGCCGCTCTCGGCGGTTGCTGCTCTCGTGCAGCGCACGGGCGGCGAGCTCCTTGCCAGTAACGGTCTCGCCCTGCCCGAGCAAGCAGCCGCGCGTGGTCTTAACCTTTTTGAGGTT
>QGUH01000932.1 GCA_003242355.1 Pseudomonadota bacterium | reverse complement strand
TTTTGGGGTGAGGGTTAGGTTTTTATAAAGGACAGGCCAACCCCGTCGGGGTTATCGCGTGCCGCGCTCGACGTATCCCGCGGGGCGCATCGGTTATCTGCGCTGGCGCACGGATCTCGCCAAGCAGCACGCCGCAACCGCGCGTGAGGTGCTCACCCGAGTCGGCTACGACGAGGCGACGATCGCGGCCGTCGAACGCATCAATCTCAAGCGGAACCTGCGCGGTGACCCCGACGTGCAGACGATGGAAGACGCGCTCTGCTTGTCGTTCCTCGAGCACGAGTTCGCGGCATTCGCTTCCGCTCACGATCCGGAAAAGACGGTCGCGATCCTCCAGAAGACGTGGCGAAAGATGTCGCCGCGCGCGCGCGAGATCGCCCTCACCCTCGAGCTCCCCGATTCGGCACGCGACCTCGTGGTGCGGGCGCTCGCCGCAGGGTCCGCCGAGTCGGAACCTCGAACGACCGACGAAACCGAGTAGCATCCGTTCGAAATCGAGACCGCGCTTACCCGCGGCTGGAGCCCTGGCCCGGGCACCCACCTTCGGCGCCCACCCCCGTGGATTATCGACATGGGCTCCGTCCCGGCTCCGTACTTTCCGCGCGTGCTGAACCTCTAGAACGCCGATCGGTTCGACCGATCGGCGTTCTAGCCTCGTTTCGTAGGGGCCGCCCCTCCCCGCCGAGGTGAACTCGGCGGGGCCCCTCCCCACGCGGGCGCTCTGTCCGACGCTGTTTTCCGCGTATTTCGGCGCGTTCCCAACCGTTTGTCGCTCTAGATGTAGGCACATGGAGTGGAACCGGTGCCACGATGAGACTCGTGCGCCCGAATCCCCGGGAAATGGCGCGCCAAATGTCGAATTCCCAAGAGTCCATGCTAGAGTCATCGCTGACACACGTGCAGTCGAGTCCTGCCAGGTCCTCCGGAGTGGCCGTGCGGCGCTCCGACAGTGCACGTCCCTTCGCCCCCGGTGACGCTCACGACCAGTGGTAGGGCTCGCCCCGCCGAGAAGAGCCTCGAGAGATGAGCACGTACTGGCTGAAGCTTCAGGACATGCGGTTCCCGTTACGGTCCGGAGAGACGCTACTCGGCAGAAGCCCCTACTGCTCGATCGTTCTCAACGACAATCTCGTTTCGAGACAGCACGCGGTCATCCACGTCACGCGCGACGGCGTATACATCGAAGATCTCGGCAGCCGGAACGGAACGCGCGTGAACCGCGTCCCGGTCAACGGCCAGCAGCCCCTCTACCCCGGCGACCGGATCCAAATCGGCGCGCAGCTGATCGAGATCGAGCTCGGCCCTCGCGAGGATCGGGTGCGGCTCGACACGCTCTCCGTCACGGGGGACCACGAACCGCCGACGCTGGAGCACCTCGAAACGCCGACCGAGCCGGGCCGTGCGCCCCAAGGCTCGTATTCGGGACCCGGGGCGCACGAAACGGCGTCCACGTCAGGCGCTGGCGCCGTTCAACCGCTGAAGTAGCTCGTCGAGCGACGGCGCCACGGCCGCGCGCGCTTCGACCGTGAACAGCTCGCGCGGGTTTCCGACGCGAACCACCTCGGGCTGGTCGTAGACGCGCTCGAGCTCGGCTCGAAACGCCGGGACGAGCCGCGCGTACGTTTCGTCGTTCCCCGGAGCGGCGAGTCGATCCGCGATGCGCACCAGGATCCGATCCGTGCGGAAGCGCAACGGCTCGGACACGGCCTCCGTCTCGAGGCGCTTTCCCACCTCGAGCGCACGGCGCAGCGCTGCGAGCAGGTTCTCGGGTCGCGGCCCGCGCTTGTGGACGTAGAGCAGGCCGAGGCGACCATTGCCGCGGTCGAGCACGTAATCCGACTCGTGACCGATCAGGACGACGTGCGGGCCATCCGTAACGTGCGTGTAATCGACCACGTCGATCAGAAGCTCGCCGAGCACGCGCTCGCGAATCCAGCGATGGAAGACGGGCACGTACTCCTCGACGTTCACGTCCTCGGCAGCGAACAGCTTGACCTGAATCTTGGACAGCATCTGAGTTCCTCTCTGCGCCGTCACGAGGCGACCGAGCTCAGCCGGGGTTGCGCCTGATAGGCGGCGTCCACGAACAGCCGAGCCTCTTCGATGAGCTGGTGCGCGCTCTCCTTCGAGAACTCCTTGTTCACGCCTTCCTCGTGGGCGCGGAACAGGAAGTGGGCGAACTTGGCGCCGACGAACGGATCCCAGAAGATCTTGGTCTCGACGAGCCGCTCTTTGAACTCCTGCACGACCTCCTCCGGGTCCTCGCCGAGGTTGTCGTTCTTCTCACGGGTGAGCGCGCGGGCCGCCTTGAGCATCGCGCTGTAGGCGCGCTGCGCGGCTGCCGTGGCGTTGCCCTCGTCGAGCAACACCTGCGCCTCGAACACCTCGCGCTCGCTGTCGGCGAGGCCGAACTGCACCATCGGCACGACCCGCCCGCGCCGTCGCCCGGGGGCAACGCCCCCGATGGGTGAACCCCGGGGG
>QGUH01000931.1 GCA_003242355.1 Pseudomonadota bacterium | reverse complement strand
GCGCGTGCCGTGCGCGCATCGTCGAGTTCGCGGGGAACGACGCGGCCACGCTCGAGGCGCTCGCACACCTTCGTCGGTTTGCACCGCCCCGGAGCCTCGCGGGGTGGGACCCCGCGCTGATGCAGTACCTCGAACGGGCTCTCGCGAGCCTCGACGAAATGGAGGTGGAGAATGCTAAACGAACGGATTGCGAAGAACGTGGGACCGGCTCGTCTCCAGCTCGCCTGGGAAGAGCGGGGCGATCCGAGCCACCCGACGGTGCTGCTCGTGATGGGAGTGGCCGCGCAGCTCGTCAACTGGCCGCTCGGGTTCCTGGAGGCGCTCGTCGCGCGCGGTCTTCACGTGGTGCGGTTCGATAACCGCGACTCCGGGCGCTCCACCCACATGCGGGATGCTCCCCCGCCCGATCTGGCCGCGGCGATGAAGGGAGACGTGTCCTCGGCGTCGTACACGTTGTCGGACATGGCCGCGGATGCGGTCGGTCTGCTCGATGCCCTCGCGATCGACTCGGCGCACGTCGTCGGCGCATCGATGGGGGGCGCCATCGCGCAGATGATGGCGATCGAGCATCCGACGCGCGTGCGATCGCTCACGAGCATGATGTGTTCGACGGGCGACCCGTCCGTGGGGCAGACACACCCCGAGACCGCACGGGCCGTGTTCGGTCGCCCGCCCGCGCGCACGCGCGAGGAGTTCATCGCGAACGCAGTGCGCCGCTTCGAGGTCGTCGGTTCTCCGAAGTACCCGGTCGATCCGGTCGTCGTGGCCGAGATCGCGGCGCTCGCGTACGAGCGCGACCACGACCCGGTGGCGCCCGCACGACAGGGATTGGCCACGCTCGCTTCGGGGAATCGCACGGAGCGGCTGCGCGCGCTCGACGTGCCGACGCTCGTGTTGCACGGACTCGCCGACACGGTGTGCGATCCGAGCGGCGGTCGCGCCACGGCCGCGGCGATTCCCGGAGCCGAGCTCGTGCTCATCGACGGCATGGGGCACAACCTTCCCCCCGGGCTCTGGGACACGATCGCCGATCACATCGCCGCCATCGTGCAGAAGGGCGAAGCGCAGTGGCTCGCGGTCACCCCCAGCGCTTGAGCGCTCTCCCTGCGATCACGAGCGCGAAAACCAGGCTCGCCCCCGCCGCTGTTTTCGTCTCCTCGCGCTTCGCCGTTCGGCGCGATTAGTCCAAGCCCGTCTTTCCGGGAATCCAGTAGGTCTTCGTTTTGACGTTCGTGACGCCCGCTCGGCGGAGGGCGTCACGGACGGCGACGACGAGCTCGGAGCCGCCCGTCACCGCGACGATTGCGTTCGGCGTGCGGGAGAGCTTGGCTTTGACGGCTTCGAGGGTTGCGGCGGTGTCGCCGCGGGGCACGACGTCGAGGCGTCGAAGGCCGACGGATTCGGCGGCGGCGCGAACGCCATCGGCCGTGTCGGACTGAATGACGGCGTGCACCTCTCCCGGTCGCTCCACGGCGAGGGCGGCGGCGACCGCGACGCTCGTCTCGTCGCCGACGAGCACGACGGGACCCGCGGCGAGCTCGAGCGAGCGTTGCGGTCCGACGAACGGCAGCACGTCGCCCACCCGGGCGTTCGACATCCAGCGCGCTCCCGGCCCGCCGGCGCGCGTCCAACCCAGCAGCACGATGCCGTCGGGCGAGGGGATGGGCGAGTACGTCCGCACGTCGTCGGAGGGGAGGAGGAGCTGGAGCTTGGTGCCTGCCGCTGGTTTTTTCGCGTCGCTCTTCAGGACCAGGCGCTGAAAGCCGCCGACGACGTGCGCGGAGGTTACGGTGCCTCGCGCGAGCGCGAAGCGCGAGACGAGCCGAATGAGCTTACCTTTTGCGGACGACATCGCTCTCCTTTCCGTCGTTTGCCGTGCTCGCGTGCGGTCGCCTGACCGACGCCATCACTCTTCTTCCTTGGGTTGCGCGCCGAGCTCGCGTGCAGTCGCCCGCGCCGCGGGCGAGCGGAGGCCGTCCAGGACAATCTTTGCGAGGCGCCGGGCGTGCTTGGGGGGCGAGGTGACCACCGCGACCTCGGCGACGAGAACGTCCTCGACCGCGATGTCCGCGCGCAGGAGCCCCTGGGCGCGCCCCGCGTTCACGATGGGCTCGAGCGCCGCCGTGAGCAGCGCACGGCTGTCGTTCGTCGTGGCCCCGCCGACGGTCAACGCCGCGCGGAGCGCTTGAGCCAACCCGGGTTTCGAGCGCGCGCGATCGAGCACGAGGTCGAGAAACCGGGATAACGCCACGTCCGGCGCGTGCTGGGCGTGGAGCTTGGGAGCCGCCGCGCAGAGCGCCTCGATCGCGCTGCGGAACACCGCCTCGATCAGCGCGTCGCGAGTCGGGTAGTGGCGGTACAGGGGGCCGATGCCGAAGCCCGCGGCGCGGGGGATCCCCCCGAGGGGAGCAGCCGGGGCCCCCGGGAAGCCCCCCCCTTGTTCTTTTTTAAAATTCCCAAACCCCACACACCCACCTAATA
>QGUH01000930.1 GCA_003242355.1 Pseudomonadota bacterium | reverse complement strand
CGCCAGTACGTGCTCGGCAACACCCTCGGCAGTCGGCTCGCGACGTCCCCCGCGCTCGCGACCATCGCGCGCGGAGAGACCTCCGGTGCTGTCCGCGACGACCTCGCGAAGCTCTTTGCGACGCTCAACCAGCCGCCCCCCAAGACGACCATCGTGCCGCCGGGCGGCGGTACCACGCAGCCGCGTGGGGGCGAGCCGCGCGTGGCGACGACGGGCGCCGTTCGGTTCGTGAGCTCCGGCGCGACGGAGCGGGTCTCCGCGCTCGGCGCGTCCGCGCGGCGCGCAATCTTCGAGGCACCGACGACCACGGGCCCGACGCTCGCCGCGCCAGAGCTCGAGCTGACGGCGTCCGGATTCCGCGAGGTCCTCGCGGGAGCGCGCCTCAAGGGCGGTGTCGCCGACCTGATTCAGACCAGCGGCGTCACGCCGGACGACGTCCGGGACTCGACGGCCATCATCGGCGAAGACTTTCGCACCGTGACGATCGCCGAGCGGCTGGCGCCGCCCGCCGCCACGGAAGTCCGCTCCTCCGCGAAGGCGACCAACTATCAGAGCACGAAGACGCTGTTCGACCTGAGCAAGCTGGGGTTGAACCTGAACGATATCCAAGTCCACGGGTTCGTCTCGGACAACGAGCGCACGAGCCGTCCTTTCGGCGAGCTGAAAGAGGACGACTTGAAGCTGCTCCTCGAAGATCCCAGGCCGGGCGACGCCGTCGACGAAGCGGTGTTTTTCCACGACGCGGCCCACGTGCTCGAAGGGCACATCGCGACGCTACGCAACTTGGAAGCGCGCGTCGCGCAGTACCGCGAGCTCTTGCGCGAATGCAAGGAGCGCCTCACGGCCTTGCGCGCCGTCGAGTCGGCGATCGGCGCGCGCTTGGAAGTCGTTGGACAAAACGTGACCGAAGCCCGCCACGGCGTGGCCACCGCGCGCCCGCTGCGCGCGGAGGAGCTCGGGCGGCTCGAGCGCATCGTCGCCCGCCGGAAAGCGGTGCTCGCGCAGCACGTCGACGTGCTCGCGTACGTCCGGCCGCGGTACTTCGACGGCCTCGTCGCCGTGCCGAAGGTCACGCTGGATCCAGGGCTGCTCGACTCCCCCGTTCCCGCCTGTTTGACCGGTCACGACGACGCTCCCACCGAGCTCACGGAGCTCGTGGCGCTGCTCAGGGAGGCGCCGCTCGCCTGGTTGCGTTACGCCGGCTCCGTGCTCGAGCCCCTGAATCGGGTCGAGCTCCTGCATCGCGTGGTGCTCACGGCGCGCACCCGCGTCCAGGCGATGCAAGGGCTCGACGCGACGGCACCGTGGGTCGTCGCGCAACCGGCAGGCAGGTTCGGCAAAGCGCTGGCAACGGTCGGGCAGGCGCAGGTCGATGCCATCTGGCAGCAGCGCTCGGTCGTCGCCGAGCTCGATCTGCGGCAGTTCGTCGACCGAAGCTGGATCGAGTCGCGAGACGCCGCGCGAAAGCTGGTTTCCCTCGGCGACGTCATCGAAGGCAGCCACGGCAAATCGGCCGCCGCTGCGGCTGCCCTCGCGGAGCTCGAGCGCATCGAGCGCGTCGCCACGTGCCTCTGGGCCAGGGTCGGCGAGGTGCTCCCCGTCGTCCGCCTCGCGTGGGCGGAGGCGCTCAGTCAGTACGAGCCCGGGCGCAGCTTGCGCACGCTGAGCGCGCTGCCGCGCTGGCGCGACGTCGACTTCCGCCTCCGCCACGACATCGAGGTGCTCGCCGAGTGGCTGTTGGATCGGGTCGACCCGGAAAATCCGGCGGCGCTCGCGTGGATGCTCGATCTCGTGCGCGTGGCCATCTTGCTCGCGAGCCACGCGCCGGTCGATGCGATCGTCTCCGGGCAGGTCCCCACGGCGTCGCCGGCGAACGTCGGCGCGCTCGTCCCCGTGATGATCGATCCGGCACGCGTGCGCGTCGGCATGCACGTGACCTTCTTCCACGGCGGCGCCGCGGTCGCTCGCGGCATCGTCGAAGACTTGGTGGGGCAGCGCGCCCGCGCGCGGATCGCCGAAGCCGTGCGCGCCGACCTGCGCCTCGAGGTCGGCGTGCAAGCCCAGTTCACCAGCGAGCTGCGCGCGCTTTCGTTGCGGGGGTGACGTGACGGGCGCAGCGGTGCATCGATTGCGCCTCAAGGCCGCGCACGAAGACGATGTCCGACGGGGCGCCATCCTGCTCGCCGACGCGCTCCACATCGCGACGCTGCCCCAAGCGCGCGACCTGCGGCACTACGTCGTGCGGCACTTCGACGTCGGCGCGTTCGCGCGGGACGCGGCACCGCAAACGATCGCGCTCGCCATCGAACGGCGCCTCGCCGACGTCGTGGCGCACGCGGTCCCCGCGGAGTCTCCGAGCGCGGCGACGGCCCAGCCGGTGTGGTTTGCCGACGAGGGCACGCGGGTCGCCCCGCGGGCCGAAAGCCTCGCCGAAAACCGGGCCCCCACAGAGGGGTTTTAGCGTTCCGACGGCGCAGGAGCAGCG
>QGUH01000929.1 GCA_003242355.1 Pseudomonadota bacterium | reverse complement strand
CGGGGCTTGTTGTTTGCTAGGGTGGGGGCGGCGGGGCTGCCCGGGTCGGGGCCTCCCGCGGAGATCGTGGGGGGGCAAGAAAAGCTGAGCGCCGCCGGGGGGCCGGTGCCGTTCGCGCTGCTCGTCCGCGCGCTGCAGATCGTCAAGGCGCACGCCGCGACGATCTCCCGGTGCTCACCGGTCGATCTCGTCCCGATGATGGCCGGGCTCGTCGCGGCAATCGCGAAAGAGGGCGTCCCGCACGCGGGGGTCGACGCGCGCAAAGCCGAAGAAGCGCGCACGCGGATCGCCGAAGCAATGCCCGCGCCCCTCGTGGCGGAGCTCGCGACGACGACCGCGACGCTCGCGCCACTCATCGGCACGCGCTCGAGCCAGCTCGGCAGCGCCGTCTCGCAGTGGGGCACCCGCACGGCGCTGCTCGCCACGGGCGACTTGAATACGACGTTCCGGGCTCTTGCGAACGCCGCCGGCCGTCCGCCCCCGCCCGAGCGCGGCACCGAGCGCATCCGCTGGATCGTGCGCGTTCCGGAGGCGCGCGACGCCGCGATCTTCGGCGTGAGCGACGCCTACGCCGAAGCGCGGAGGCGGCTCGGCCTCGGCTCCTGATCCTGTCGCCCGCGGAGCACCGGGCCGCGCTCACTCCATTTCGAGTTCGATTTCGACGCGCGGGCTCGGCGGTTTTCCGCCCTCGAACGTCACTCCCGGACGCGACGGAGACGCCATGCCTGCTCGAAGGCGCTGGCGCGACGCGCCGCACTTCTCGAGCGCGTCGGCCACGATCGCTGCGCGCGCGCCCGCGTACGCCCAAGCCGTCGGGTACTTCTGCTTGAGAGCAGGCACGGACGCCTTGGCGTCGGTCGGCGCGTACACGGCGATCGCGTGTTTGCCGGCGGCGTCCTCGATCGCGCAGAGCAGTTTCTTTCCGTCGGGAGCGACGTCGAGCTTCTTCGGCACGAAGAGCGCCGCGTCGGAGAGCGCGACCACGACGCCGGTCGGCGTCGTTCCAATCGCGTACGCGCCCTTCTTCGCGACTTTGCCGAGCGCCTCGTCGAGCGTCTTGGCGAACGCCTCGCGCCGTCCCGCGACGGCGGTGCGCTCCGACTCCCGTTGCTCGGCCGCGTGCTCGAGCTCGCCGCGGTATCGCTCCGACTTCTCGAGCTCACGTTGTGCATCGAGCGCGGCGCGCTCCATCTCCTTCGCCTTCGCCGCGAGCTTCGCGTGCTCCGCGACCAGCGTGCCGTGCGCTTGCCGCAGGGGCACGTAGTACGCGAGCAACAGCGTGACCCCCGCGAAACCGAGGGCGAACAGACCAACGGTGGCCCAGCGGCGACCGCCCCCCTCGCGGCGGAGCCCCGAGCTCATGGCACGAATATCCGGATCGAGCTCTTCCCAGGGGTTCTTCCCCATTGCTCGTGGGTACTGCCGCTCCAACGGAATTGCCAGTCACAATTGCCCCCTTCCAGGAGCCAGGGGCGGTTTTCCGGCATTCGGTTTCCGGAAACTTTCAGTATTCATGCAGCGAATTCCACGACTCGGACTTCGCAGTACCCGGTCGGCCTGCTAGAAAGGGCGAATGGCCGCGAGCTCTGTAGTAGGAGATGCGTCGGCGTCCGACCGGTGGCACGTCCGGCTCGCGCCCGACGACGTCAAGGTCCTCACCCTCGACCAGCTCGACGATCTCTTTCGGCTCGGGATCGTCGATGGCTCGACGCAGGTGTGGCAGGCGGGCATGGACGACTGGCTTCCCCTCTCGGTCGTCGCGGGACTCGAAGAGGAAGAGGAGGCGCCCGCGTCCGTCGAGCTCCTCGAGCCGCCACTTCCGCAGTGGTCCTCGGATTCGGCATCGGGTCCCACACCGCTGTTCCGAACCACGGCGCCGATGCCGGTCATGACGCCCGCTGCGGCGCCTCCGTCGCCGATCCCGCGAACGACGGTGCCGTTCCCGTTCACGCCGAACGCAGCGCCCAACGTACCGGTCTCGCGCAACACGGTTCCCTTTCCCTTCACGCCCGGAGCGCTGCACGAAACGCCGGCGACCGCACCCGCCGCACCCGCGGCGATCGCGCGTGCGAGCTCGGCGCCGCCTCCGAAACCACCGAGCTCGCGCACGCCGCCGCCCAAACCGGTGGCGGCGGAGATCGTGCTCGACGACCTCGACATCGTGGCAGCGAGCCCCGGGAAGCGACGGGGCGCAGCGCTCGAAACCACGATCATCGCGCTGCTCGGCCTGGCCTCCCTCGGCATCATCCTGCACCGCAACGGCGTCACGCCGCGCGTGCTCCAATCGGTGAACGCCGCCGCCGCCGCTCGTTACGAGGGGCTGTTCGGCAAACCCGGAGACGGAACGCTCGAATCGGTGCGCGTCCTGCAGAGCTCGCTGCCGACGTTCCAGACGATCCCCGTGGTCACGGCGCGTCCCGCGCGGATCGCACCTCCCGAGAAGACCGCGGAGAGCCCCGAGAGCGAGACGCCGAAAGACAAACGA
>QGUH01000928.1 GCA_003242355.1 Pseudomonadota bacterium | reverse complement strand
CCGCTCCGCGCCGTGCTCGCGGGCGGTCCGCGACGCGCAAGCGCGAGAAGAGTTCCTGTGTGCAGCGGCCGGTGCCGACCAATCGACGGCCGCACAGTGCCTTGCTCGCGACGCCGCTTTTCACGCGCCGATCACGGCCACCAGGGCTTTGCGATCCACGCGACGAAAGCGCGGCGGTGTCGCTCGTCCCAGCAGCCCAGCGCCTCGTGCAAGTCGAATCCGCCGCACTTCCACTCGTGATACGAGTTCCAGACGCTCAGCACGAAACGCCCAGCGCACTTCGCCCCGTGCCCGGGTGCGCCGCTTCGGAGCCACGCTTCAAACCGATCGGGGTCCCACGGGCTCACGCCGTCCGCACCGCGCAGCGTCGGAAAGCTCAACGCCAGCGCCGTCATTCTCAGGCCGTACCGCTCGTGCGGATCGTAGTCGATCATGGCTCGTTCTCTCCGTCGTTGTCCGTGCTCTCCTCGTCCTCCTCGCCGAGCGAGTGCTCGTCCGTGATCACCTCCGCCGCGTGCGCCAGGCCCAGCATCGCGCCGCTCTCGGCGCTCACGTCGAAGAGCAGCAGCACCGCGCGCACGACGCCGGCGCGCACTGCTTCCGCTCGCTCGCGCACTTCGTCGGGCTCTGCGGTGCGGACTAGGTCCAGCACGCTGCTCGCAATCAAGTCGCCGCAAGCGCGCACCTGGTCGGCATGCTCCACCACGCGCTCGGTGTGCACGAGCAGCCGCCGACCGACTCGCTCGAGCTCGTCACGTCCCGCGCTTCGCATCAGCCGTCTCCTTCGGCGGCTAAATGAGGGAAATTCTCCTCCGCCTCGTCGTCTTCGGCCGCCAAGCGCGAGAGCAGCTCCTCCGCCGCGGCGCGGTCCGTCTTCGCCAGCGGCGGACGTTCCGCATTCACGGGCTGCTCGAGACGAGCCGCCGGATGCGTCAGCGTGTGCACTTCCTTCAGGCGCCGGATCGAGACCTGCGTGTAGATCTGCGTCGTGCTGAGCTCGACATGGCCCAGCATCTCCTGGATGTATCGGATGTCGGCGCCGTTCTCGAGCATCACCGTCGCCATTGTGGCCGGAAGAGATGGCACGCACCCTTCTTGCCGGTGTCGGCCTGGTTCACGTAGTTGCGCACGAGCTGCGTCAGCCGATTCGGCGAGAGCTCTTCGCCCGTCGCCGCCAAGAAAAACGTGCCGTCGTCCGGCGGCATTACGAGGCTCGGGCGGACTTCGTTCGAGTAACGCTCGAGCCACCGGATCGCTCGCTCCCCGATCGGCACCATCCGGTCTTTCTTCCCTTTGCCCTGCCGCACCATCAGTGTCCCGCGCTCGGTGTCCAGGTCGTAGACGGAGAGGTTCAAGACCTCCATCCGCCGGATCCCCGTGGAATACAGCGTCTCGAGGATCGCTCGGTCCCGGATCCCGATCGGCTCGCGGGTGTCCGGCTGCTCGATCACGCTTTCCGCCTCCGTTGCCGTCAGCACAAACTTCGGCAAGCGCCGCTCGAGACGCGGCAGCTCGAGCTCGCTCGCCGGGTTCCAGAGCAACACGTTCTGGCGCGCGAGCCACTTGAAGTACGCCCGCACCGGCACGAGGCGACTGTGCTGCGACCGGAAGGACAAGGGCTTGCCGTTGTCCCGCCGCATGTGAAACAGGTGCCGCTGGTAGCGCTCGAGGATGGGCTTGGTCACCTCCTGCGGCCGCGCGATGCTCCGCGCTTCGCACCAGGCGATGAAGAAGCTTAGGTAGCTCTCGCGGTTCTCCACCGTGCGCTCCGAGTAGTTCTTCACGCGCAGCGCTTCGAGGTAGCGCTTCATCCACGCGTACAGGCCCTCGGCGTCGCTCGGATCGCCGACCACGGCTTTCGGTTTGCGCGTTCCTTTCTTCGGCATCGCGTTCTCCTCGCTCCCCCGGGTTCACGAGACTGCGCGGGCGGCAAGCGTCGCCGCTGGCATCGCTACGACGTGCTCCGATTGACCGTTCCCGAGACGTGTGTTCCGCGCCCTGCGCTGCACGCGATCACGGTTTCCGCTTCTTTCATGCTGGATCACGTTCGTTTCGGCGCCCAACACTCCCCCCGGTTTGGCCCCGGTATGGCCCCCCAATGGCCCCCCAAACTCCGCCTTCCGCCCCCCCAAACTTTCGCCCGCACCACCCAAAGTCGCCGTCGTACTCGTAGCCCCGCCGAGCTCGCCGGCGTCGATGAGCCCCGCCAGAAACGCGTCGCCGTCCACGCCGCGCCCGTCGTAGCAGAGCTCGTACACGAAGCTCTGTCCACGGGCACCGCGATGCACGAGCAGGTACTCAAACTCGACCAGCCGCCCGAGATGCACCCGGAGCTGCTCGTAGCTCCAGCCCGTGCGCTCGCGCACTTTCCGGCGGCTAAATCGAAAATCACACCGCCCGATGCCGAGCCGGCCGCACTCCCCCGCCGCGAGTTCGTCCACCATCCCAAACAGCCCCCCCGCCCCGGCGGGGGACGGTCCCAGACC
>QGUH01000927.1 GCA_003242355.1 Pseudomonadota bacterium | reverse complement strand
AGGGCCGGAGCGGCGGCCCAGGGTTACGCGCTGGTTGCGGCACCGGCCACCAGGTGCGGAAAAGCACTGAGGCCGGGTGTCGCCGCCCGCCTCGGCGCCGCCTACGCGGGCGACTGCGCGGGCGTCTCGGTGCAGGACGGGAAAATCGTCTATCGCCGGCCGATGTTCGCCGGAAACGCGTTCGGCTCGTGCGTGTTGTCCACGCCGGTTCAGGTCGCCACCGCGCGGCAGAGTGAGTTCACGGCCGCCGAGCCGAGCGGATCGAGCTCGCCGATCGAGTCCATTCCCAAAGCGCCCGTCGGCCAAGCAGCAGCCCGCATCGAGGTCGTCGGTTTGGACGCGGTCCGAAGCGAGCGACCGGAGCTGACGGAGGCCCGGGTCGTCGTGTCCGGGGGCCGTGCGCTCAAAGAGAAGTTCCTCGAGGTCCTCGATCCGCTCGCCAACGCGCTCGGAGCTGCGGTGGGTGCGAGCCGCGCAGCCGTCGATGCTGGCTACGCTCCGGGTGACTTCCAGGTCGGGCAAACCGGCAAAGTGGTTGCGCCCGAGCTGTACATTGCCGTGGGAATCTCGGGAGCCATCCAACACATCGCGGGCATGAAAGGCTCGAAGGTCATCGTCGCGATCAACAAAGACCCGGAAGCACCGATCTTCCAGATCGCCGACTACGGCTTGGTCGCCGACCTGTTCCAAGCGGTACCGGCGCTCGTCGCCGAGCTCAAGCAGCGCGGCTACGGCTGACCCCCGCGTACGGGGACGGATCCGTCCTCCGCGCTCCGCCATCGGCCCGGAGCCTTCCGTTCGGGTCGATGGCGGCCCCGCTCGCCCACGGCATCAAACCGAAAGCTTTCGCTTGACAGCTCGAGAGCTTGGGAACATCTTCCGGCGCCCTCTCGGGGCGTAGCGCAGTTTGGTAGCGCGCACGGTTCGGGTCCGTGAGGTCGGCAGTTCGAATCTGCCCGCCCCGACCGAGAGACAAATGAAAGCACGGGGGGTGCGAAAGCGACGACGCGTCCTCGAACGCCGACCAGCGTGACCGGTCGGCGTTTACGCCTCTCGCAGGAGCTCTCGCTGGCCTCGGGTCTCGTTTCGAAAAAGGGCGCGGCACTTCCCTTTCACGTGTTTCGGCGCCTTCCGCGCAAGGGCGTCGCTCGGCGCTGTCCCTCGCATCTTCTGGCGCGTCCCCAGCCGTTCGGCTCCGAACCGCCGCGCTGATCGCGTTCGCTTTGGTGCCCGGTGCGCGGAGCGAGGCGCCGTCGACGAGCGACGCGTCGGACGAACTCGGAAGACCTCCACAGCGAGCGCTCAGCCGCCAGGAACGCCTCACGACGCCGCGCCACGCCGCGGGACACGTTCCGACCACACCTGCCGCAGGCTCCCCTCGGACTTTCGCGCTTTCGCACGGAGCGCGCGAGCGACGGCAGTTGCCCGCAACGCGCATTCGAAACTTGAGAACGGCGCAGTTGGGCAGGCTCCGCGTTCGGTGGACGCCCGAATAGGTGATTAATTTCAGAAACTTACGACGAAAAATTGGCCACTGAAAAATCTAGTGGAGTCGTAAAGCGGCTTGCATTATAGTGTCACTGCAACATCGGAAGCCGCAGGAGTCCGCACCGGAAGGAGCAAGCCTTGGCGATCGAAGTACCGAGCGTCCGAATCCTCATCGTGGACGATGACCGCGCCATTTGCGAGTACATGCAGACGCTGCTCGAGAAGGACGGTTTCGTCGTCAAGACACAGAGCGATCCCACCCTGGTCGAAGATGACGTCCGCCAGGGCGACTATCACGTCCTGATCCTCGACCTGATGATGCCGAAGCTCGACGGCATCGAGGTCCTCAAGCGCATTCGGTCGGTCGACAGCGACATCGCCGTGATCATCTTCACGGCTCATCCCAACCTCGAGACGGCGATCGCATCGATGAAGCTCGACGCCGTCGACTACATCAAGAAGCCATTCAACGTCGACGAGTTCCGGGACGTGCTCTCGCGGGTGATGAAGAAGAAGGGCCTCGCGCGCACGCCCGAGGAGCAGCTTCACAAGATCATCGGCGATACGATCCGCACGCTGCGCAAGGACAAGGAGCTGACGCTCAAGCAAATGAGCCGTCGCACCGGGCTCAGCATCTCGCTGCTTTCGCAAATCGAGCGCGCCGAGTCGAGCCCCTCCATCTCGAGTCTGTACAAGATCGCGATGGCGCTCGACTCGAAGATCCACGACCTCTTCGGCAACAACTGACGGCTCGCCGGGCGGGATCACCGCGTCTCCTGCGCGCTTCCCGCTCGTTCCTCGCTGGAGCGGAGCGCCGGTCTTCGACGGATCGGCGCTCCAGCCTCGTTGTCGCAGTCTGGATTGGGGCGACTGTTACCGCTCCACCTGGTCGAGGCGTCTGAGGACGATCTCGCGCCGGCTATATGAGGGAAGTGGGGTCGGGCTCGCCAGGGCGTCCCTCATGGACGAGGATTGGGCCGTTTCACCGAGGATGGTGT
>QGUH01000926.1 GCA_003242355.1 Pseudomonadota bacterium | reverse complement strand
TGGCCGGGCGGGGCAAGTGCCCAAGAGCTCAACGAGCACGTCGTCGAGGTCGCAGCGCCCCGCTTCGAGCTCGAGCTTCTGGGCCTCGATCTTTGAGAAGTCGAGGATGTCGTTGACGATTCCGAGCAAGGCGCGCGAGGACGCGCGCGCGCGATCGAGGTGCCTTCGCTGCTCGCGGGTGAGCTGGGTCTGGAGGCAGAGGTCGATGTGTCCCAGAATCGCCGTGAGCGGTGTGCGCACCTCGTGAGACATCATCGCGACGAACTCGCTCTTGGCCGCGCTGGCCCGCTCGGCGAGCTGGCGCGCGCGAGAGAGCTCCTCGGAGCGCGTGATGGAGTAGATGGCGCTGCTCATGTGGCCGGCAAGCCCCTCGAGCAGCCAGGCCTGCGCGAGATCCCTCGGAATGTCGAAGACCACGTACCCGAGCGTCGCCTCCGCGAAGACGAGCGGGTACACGAGCAGATCCCGCTCCGTCGTGGGCTGCGCTTCGCGCGGCACGAGCTCGTTGGCGGGGAAGAGCAGCGCCTCCGGACGCTGCGAGGGCCGGCTCGGGGGCAGGGTCGGAGGAATCGCCCGCCAGAGCCGTTCGGCGCTCTGCAACAGATCGGCTGGGGAGGTTCCGCGCCCTTCGTAGCGGGCCGCCACGCGTGCCAGGCGCCCCTCGGCACCGGTCGCGAACAAGCAGATCAAGCAGTAGCCCACGCCGAGCCCCGGCAGCCCCGCTTGCAGCGCACGCGACAGGCCCTTGAGGTCGCGCGAGCAGACGAGCGCGCTGCCGAGCACCCGCAGCGCATTCGCGCGCTGAGTCGTGTGCAACTGTTCGAGCCGTCGCGTGCGCGCGGCCACTTCGCCGACGACCACGCGCGCTTCGAGCAGCCGTCGCTCGTAGGACTGGCGGTCCGAAGGAGAGGCATCGGAGGCGATCGTGTCGGAAATCGCGTCGAGCACTTCCTGCCAGCGCTCGGGGTCGAAGCCGCGTTCCGCTGCACCGAGGATGGTCTGCTCGAAGGTGGTGCGGGCCGAGACGGTGTCTGCCTCGGTCGTCGACACGAAGACCTTGAGCAAAGCTTCGATGCTGCCGGCGTTCAGGTGTCGCCCCCCGATCTCGTCGAGCCGCTGATTGCCGGCGCGATGCATTCGCTCGAGCAGTGCGTGCCGCGGGGTGCACGGTCCGATGCTCTCGCGCCGCGCCAGCGACCCGCTGCACCCACAGGAGCGACGGAAAATCGGCTCGGCGGGGAGCACCGTGCGCTCGGGTACCTCGCGGCCGGCGATGCGATCGAGCAAGAGCTCGAACGCGCGCTCGGCGAGGGCCACCAGGGGCTGGGCCACGGTCGTCAGCGGAGGACTGTTGCTGCGCGCGTGGTCGTCGTCGTCGAAGCCGACGATGGCGATGTCACGCGGAATGCGCACGTGTCGCGCGACGAGCTCGTGCACCGCGCCGACGGCCATCTGGTCGTTCGCGGCGACGATGCCGTCGATCGCTTCCAAGGGGATGCCGCGCTCGTCGAGCAAGGTGCGCACGGCGCTGGCGCCGGAAGGCTCCAGGAAGTTACCGGGGAGGATGGCCTCCTCGATCACCGGGACTCCGAGATCCGCGAGCGTCTCGCGGAATACCTGCTCGCGAGCGATGCTGTCCGGGTTGGCGAGGGCGCCGCAGATGAACGCGAGCCGACGCCGTCCGTGATTGACGACGAGGTCCTCGATCACGGCGCGAAAGCCGCTCCGATTGTCGATGTCGATTTGCGGAAACCCGGAGAGCTCGCCGATGCTGACGACGGGCAACCCGCTCCGCTCGCAGAACGCGCGCACGGCCTCGGTGCCCACGCCGTTGGCGAGCAGGTTGGAGGCGACGAGCAGGCCGTCCACGCAGGCCTTGTCGGCGAGCTCGTACAAGAACGAGCCGTCGAAGACCGGGCGCTCGGCCGTGCTGCTCTTCAAGTAGCTTCCCTGAAACCCGATCAGCCGGATGCCGCTCCTCCGCGCCATGCGGCGGACCGTTTCGAAGAGGCGCACCTGGTATCGGGACAGGAGTGCGTCCACCAGGAATCCGATGCGTGTTGTGCCCTGTCCAGACATCCCGCGCTCACGGTCGCAACGGCGGGACGCGCCATCCGTTAAGAGCAATGCCCGAATCATCGAGGGCAGCTTCCCGACGGCGCTGCGAAAGCCCTGACGCACCAGCTACGACGTCGATCCGCTCGGTCGGCGTTCCCGAGCGCGGCTGGCGACGACCCGCACTTTACCGTAGAGTCACCCACCGTGGCCGCAGTGACAGAGAGCCAGCCCCGTCCGGCGAAGCCCCCGTGGCTCAAGGTGCGAGCGCCGGGAGGTGAGCGTTACACGGAGTTGAAGCGCCTGCTGCGCAGCCTCGACCTTTATACGGTTTGCGAGGAGGCGCGGTGCCCCAACGTCGGCGAGTGCTGGGGCGGTCTTTTATAACAATCCCCGAGCCCACGGAACCGAACGAGAACACGAATCCCGCTTT
>QGUH01000925.1 GCA_003242355.1 Pseudomonadota bacterium | reverse complement strand
GCGGGGATCCGGGGTCCCCGACGGGGGGATATCGGAGGGTGTGGCTGCACGATCCGCCGAACGCGCAGCCAATCGGCAGCGTGATGGCATCCGGGGTCACGATCCCCGGCGTGGGCGGCACCTGGGACGTTTGGGTGGGACCGAACGGCAACCGCCCCTGCATCTCCTACGTCAGCAAGCAGACGATTCCTTCGCTGACGTTCGATCTGAATCTGTTCATTCAGGACGCAGTGAACAATCGCCCCAATACCATCCAAGCGAGCTGGTATTTGACGAACGTCTTCGCCGGATTCGAGATCTGGAGCGGCGGCGTCGGGCTCAGGACGGACGACTTCTACGCCATCGTCAACTGACGCGGCGCCTCAGTTCCAGCCGTCGCGAGGGAGGCAGTCCGCCCCGAGGCGCGCCGTGGCTCCGCACAGGCGCGTGATGTCGACCTCGTCGAGGCTCGTCGTCCGGCGCGCGGTTTCGTAGCACGCCGCTGGCGCCGCCGAGCGTGCACAGCGGCAGAGCTCGACCACGCGGTGGCGCGGAACGACACGGCGCTCGAGCGCGGAGAGGGCACAGGTCGCGGGACCCGTGCCCGGAGCGGCGGTGCACAGATCGGTCGCCTCCCGCGCGTCGAGCTCGATGGACGCTTCGGCCAATCGAAAGCAGGCGAGCGCGGGCTCTTCGCGCGCAGCATCGCTCGCGCGAACGCGCACCGGATCACCCACCGGAAGCGCGGGCGTCGAAGGGAGGGCGCCGGCTTCGACCGACTTCGGGACTCCGGACTCCGGGTGCACGAAAACGTCGACTTCGGGATCGGCATCGATGTTGCGCTCGAGCGGTTCGTCGGGGGTCATCGCATCGTCGCCCGGTGCGCGGAGGCGAACGTCGGGGTCCAGGTCGGCATCGACGTTGCCGCCGAGATACAGCTCTTCTGGCTCCTCCGTAGGCGCCCCGTGCTTCTCCTGAGTCGAGGCGTGCTCCGGGCTGGGCCGCTCCGTCGCGCGCACGCGTGTCGTCGTTGGGTGGCCCGACCGTGCGGGCTTCGTGCTCACCGGAACGGTACACGCCCCGGCGAGGCAGAGCCCCAGGGCGACGATGGTCCGAGGGACCGAGGTCGGGCCACGGCGCATGGCGAATGGTTTTGCAAGCGCCCTGCCTGGGCGCGGGACGCGCCCCGAGCCGCGCCGGTGCGTCGGCGCTCGCAGCCAGCGCGTTACTCCGCGGTGGCGGACTGCTCCTCCGCCCAGCGCCCAATCACGTCGAGCAATCCGTCGAAGGCGTCGCGCATCGCCCACGCCTGTTCGTGAGGCGCGGTGAGCTTTTCGGCACGACGACGGCCTTCGGCCAGAGCGCGAGCGGGTTTTCTGCAGCTTTTGCCGAGCTTGCGTTCGAGGTCGAGCGCGGCGCCCGCGTAGACGTGATAGCAGCTCGCGAAGTCGCCGCCGTTGTAGAGCGGAGCGCCGACCTCGATCGCCGACTTGATGGAGCGGACGATCAGCGCGATCGCCTCGGGCTTGCAGCCTTTGAGCGCACTGGTCGGGTGTTTCGGGATCTTCCGCTCGACTTTGGGCAGCGAGGGCTCCGCCGTGCTCGTCGCGAAGGCTTCCATGCCCATCGCCACGGGACGGCCGAGCAAGTCTTTCAGGTAGTTCACGGGCACGCCGAAGTTCAGGTTTTGCCCGCCGACCAACACGGCCGTGGCGATCCCGATGACCTCGCCCCGGTCGTTGAAGAGCGGGCCGCCCGAAGAGCCCGGCGCGATGGGCGCGGAGATTTGAAGCACGCTCAGCTCGGGCGTCACGTCGCGCACGGCGCTCACGAGCCCGTTCGAGACGGTGTGCTCGAGCCCCAGCGGGTGCCCGATCGCCACGACGGACTGTCCGGGACGCACGGCGTTGCTGTCGCCCAGAGGGAGCGGGGACAGGTTCCGCGCAGGGATGCGCAGGATGACGAGGTCGCGCTCCGGATCGTCCCCGAACACTTCGGTGACCGGAATCTTCGCGCCCTTCAGCACTACGAGGATCTTCTTCTGTCCCGCGACGACGTGGAGATTCGTGGCGATGAGTCCGTCGGGCGAGATCACGAAACCCGTGCCGAACCCCGTTTCGGTGACGATGGCGACGATCGAGGGAACCGCGCTCTCGGCGATGTCCGCTGGATCCTTCTTGTGCTCTCGACGCTGCTCTGCCCGCCCGGCGTCGCTCGCCGCCGGCACCTCGGGGCCGCTCGCGCAGGCGGAGATCACCAGCATCGAGATGAGGAGGGAAGCTCTCACGGCTGGCACCGATTCTAGCGCGGATCGAGTGCGCCCGCCCTCGCGGCAGCGCCCGCCGCGGCCACGCTGCACTCCGGGAAAGCGCGACGCGGAGCGCGCGACGATCGTCGCGCGTGCGCGGCAATTCGGTGCGTGTACGGGCTCGATGCGCGCGTGACCCCTCGAGTCGGACGCTGACGGTGTCGCGCTCACTGCCGATCCCGGATTTCCGAGTGAGCGCGGAAT
>QGUH01000924.1 GCA_003242355.1 Pseudomonadota bacterium | reverse complement strand
GCAGTCGACCGGGCACGGTGAGGCGGGCCGTGGGCAGCGCCTCGGCGACGCGAGCGCGGAGCTCGGGCGCGCCGGCGACGGCGCAGGTCGTGATCGCCGGGGCGAGCGCACGCGCGATCTCCGCGGCGTCGTCCACGCAAGCCCCGCCGAAGCAGCGGCCGCTCGGCAGCGTCTCGAGGACGCCGGCGTCGGACACGCGCGCGACGAAGCCGCTCCCCGCCGGGCACACGGTGCCGGCGACGGCGAGCGCGGCCCGCTGACGGCGCTGCTCGGCGCGTTCTTCCGGGGCGATCGCGCCGACCGGCACGCGCGTCTCGAGCTCGACGAACGCATGCGCGAGCGCCGGGACGAGCGCTTCGGCGAGCGCCGCGTCGCCTTCGAGCAAGACCCCGCGGGGGCTCAGGCAGCCGCGCTGGTCGAAGAGCGTGACATCGAGCGCGATGGCGTCCGCGAGCGCGGCGCGCGCGCTCGGGTCCGCGACGGCCGCGGCCTCCGTCACGACGAGGCCGTAGCCCGAGCCGTGCGCGTACAGGCGAACGCCGGGCGCGAGCGCGGCGCGCAGCTCGCTCAGGGTCGCGTCGCTGCCGTACGCGAAGCACGCATCGCCCGGCGCGGGCTCGAGCTGGGCGACGACGGTGAAGAGTCCCGGAGCGCCGCGTGCGAGCAGGCGCGCCATCTCCGGCTCGCGTCGGGAAGGGCGCACGAACACCTGCTCGGAGGCGGCGAGCGCGAGCGCAATGGCTCGGTGCGCCGCGGTGAACACGTTCGCGCTCAACAGGACGTGAGCGCGGGGAGCCGAGCTTACGTGCGCCGCGAGGCGCGCGAGCTCCGCCTCGGTCGGGTGCGTCTCGAGGCACTCTGCGAGCGCGAGCTCGATGCCGGCGGGAGAAAGCCCGCTCGTGATCGCGAGGCGTGCACGGGCCTCCTTTCCCAGTGGCGTTCCCGGGTTCTGGATGGCGCGCGCTGCGTCGAGCAGCCGCTCGAGCCGAGCACGCACGGCGGGGCTCACGAGCGCGCCTCGAGCAAGGCTTCGATGGCGAGTGAACAGCCGCGCGGCGGAGCGCCCGGAGCGCGCCCCAATAGCTCGATGCCACCGTCGCAGCGCCGCACGCGATCGCGCGTGAGGATCGCGACCGCCGAATCGACGTTACCGAGATCGACGAACCGCGCCAGCCCCACCTCGCCGTCGGGCACCGGCGCGAGCGTGACCGGATCCACCGGAACCACGGAGAGCCACGGGGGCGCGAGCAGCACGTCGGGAGGGCCGGCGCGCCGCACACCGGGAACGGTTCCCTCGTAGAGCTGGCTCGAGAGCTCCGTCATCCCGTACTCGGCCACCACCGCGCGCTCGTCGATGCCGAACGTTCGCGCCACGGCGCGGCGCAGCTCTGCCTTGGGGATCTCGCGCGTTCTGCCTTTGAAGCCTCCCGTTTGCATCACGACGCTGCCTTCGGGCAGCGGGATCGTGTCGCCCGCGAGCGCGTCGAGCAGCGCTGCGAGCGCGAACGAGGTCGCCAGCACGAGCAGCGGTTCGCCGCGGTCCGTTGCGACCCGAGACGCGTGCCGTAACCCCGCGACGTCGATGCCCGTGCCGTCCGCGAGCCAGCGTCCGCGTTCGTCGGGCTCGAAGGAGCCGCCCGAGAGCGCGCGTCCGTCGAAGCGCTCCATGAACAGGTGCATCATGAAGCCGAGCGACGAGCGCGGGGGCTCGCCCGGGAAGGGGGCGAGGGCCACCACGGTGCGCCGGGGACCGGTGAGGAGCGCCGCTTCGCCGCCGAGGAGGGCGAGCTCGGCGTACGTCTCCGTCGTGCGCATCACGTGGATGCCGCGCTCGCTCGCGGTGGTGCCGCTCGTTTCGAAACGCACGCGATCGAGCTCGGGGGGATGCGCCGCGACGCGCGTCAACCGAAAGGCGTCGGTCGGCACCGCGGGGATGGTTGCAACGGAATCGAGCGCGCTGCGTTCGAGCGCGACGAGCCGCGCGAAGCCGGGCACGTGCTCGGCCTGGAAGCGAGCAATGGCGAGCGCGAGCTCGTCGAAGCTCTCGGAAGCGCCGCCACTGCGCGCGAAGGCGCGCACGCGGGCGTGCAGCGCGTCCGATGCTTCGAGCGGCGTCACGAGAGTGCCTCCTCGAGCGCGGGACCGAGCGCCTGCACGAAGCCTTCGAGCAGCTCTTCCGCGATGATCAGCGGCGGCGTGAGCACGAGCACCTCGCGTCGCCCGCCTCCGGTCGTGGTGATGTAGCCGCGCGCGAGCAGGGCGCGCATGAGCCGTGCGCCGGCTCCCGGTTGCCCGCCGAGATCGATGCCCACCATCAAGCCTTCGCCGCGCACCGTCGCGCTCGACCGCGCGTCGGTGAGCGCCTGCGCGATCCGCTCGATGAAGCGCTTGCCGACGAGGGCGGCACGCTCGGGCAGCGGTCCGCGCGAGGCAACGTCGAGCTTCGCGAGGCCCGTGCGGAAGGCAGGCGGCGCGCCCGCAAACGCCGAGGGGGAAAG
>QGUH01000923.1 GCA_003242355.1 Pseudomonadota bacterium | reverse complement strand
AGCTGTCGGTACCCGTGCTCGCCGACGTCGCGGGGGGGCGCGTGGCGCCGGGGGTCCTTCCGGGGGGGTGAGTGCCGTCGCGCTACTACGACGGGGTGGTGCTCGGGCGATCGCTCGGCGCCCTCGTCTGCGCGGCGGTGCTCGCGCGGCGCGACTTCCGCGTGCTCTGGCTCGGGCAGGGGCAGAAGCCGCAGACCTACCGCTACGGCGAGCGGTTGCTCTCGCGGCGCACGTTCACGTTGCTCGTCGGCTCGTCCCCCGTGTTCCGACGCGTGCTCCAGGAGCTCGCGCAAACTCCCCAGTTTCGACGGCGCACGCACGCGCTCGATCCGATGTTCACCATGGTGTTTCCGGATCGCCGCGTGGAAGTGCCGCCGGACATGGAGCTGTTCGCGCGCGAGGTGGATCGCGAGTTTCCCGAAGTGCGCCAGCTCGTCGACGAGCTGTACACGACGATCGCGCACGTGAACGCCGCGGCCGATGCCGCGTTCGAACGGGACGCCGTGTTTCCGCCCGGCACGCTGTGGGAGCGTTTCGAAACGGGACGGATCGTCTATTCGCTCCCGTTCACCGGCGGGGATCGTTCGCAGGATTTGCTCGGCAAGTTCCCGCGCGGGCACGCCTTCCGCGATCTCGTCACCGTGCCGGCCCAGTTCGCGACCCACCTCGCCATTCCTGCGGAGCAGCTTCCGGCCTTCGCGTTGTCGCGGCTGCACGGCGCCTGGACGCGCGGAATCAGCGCGCTGCCGGAGAGCGAGCAGGAGCTTTCGAATTTCCTCATCGAGCGCATCGAGGCGCACGGAGGCATGTGCGATCCGAACGGCAAGGTGCACCGTCTGGTCGTGCGACGCGGCGCGCTCGCCGGTGTGCTCGAGGAAGGGGCCGACGAGCCCGTCGGGGCCGGCGCCCTGATTTCGGATCAGTTCGGTGAAGCGCTCGCCGCGCTCAGCGACGGCGAAGGCGTCACCAAAGCCGCGCGGCGCGACTGGCCGCGGCTCTCCGTCGAGGGTGGGCGCTTCGTCACGAGCATCGTGGTGCGGCGCGCGCTGATCCCGGCGCCGCTCGGCAGCATCGCGTTCGTGTTGCCGCGGACCGAAGGACGGCGGGATCCGAGGCGCCCGGTGGTGCGCCTCGAGTGTCTCGACCCGATGCTCTTTCCGGATCCGGCCAAGAGCGCGCGCGACGAGATGTTGTTGGTTGCCGAGATCCTCTTACCCGCGCGCGGAACGCTCACGCTGCTCGAGGCGCGCGAGGCCGTGCTCGCGACGCTGCGCGAAGCCTTCCCGTTCTTGGACGAGCACCTCGTGTGCGTCGATTCGCCGCACGACGGGCTCCCGCTCTACGACTACACGAGCGGCACGCGTCGCGAGATCGATCGCATCCACCTGACGGGCGCCTCGCAGCACCCCGAGCCGATGGAGAGCTTGTGGCGCGTCGATCGTGCGGGCTACCTCGACATCGGCGCCGAGCCCGTGCGCGGTCCGATTCCCGGGACGTACCTCGTCGGCAAAACGGTGCTGCCCGCGCTCGGGCAAGAGGGGGAGGTGCTCGCGGCGAGCAGCGTCGCTCGGATCCTCACGCGCAAGGATCGGGCTCGCCAACGCATGCGCCACCAGATGTGGAGTCGCGTCGAGACGCCATGAGCGTCCGCATCGTCGGCGGTAGCCTGAAGGGGCGCGTGCTCGACACCCCGCCCGGCAGGGGAACGCGCCCGACGGGAGCGCGGGCGCGCGAGGCGATGTTCGCGATTCTGGGGAGCGTCGACGGCGAGCGGGTGTTGGATTTGTATGCCGGAAGCGGCGCGCTCGGGATCGAGGCGCTGTCGCGGGGCGCCGCGCAGGCGGTGTTCGTGGAGAACGATCGGCGTGCGCTCGCCTGCATTCGACGGAACGTCGAACGGCTCGGCCTCGGCGACCGCGCCGGAGTCCTCGGTGTCGGCGCCGAAGCGGCCGCGTCCGTGCTCGCGTCCAAAGCGCCCTTCGACCTCGTCTTGTGCGATCCGCCGTGGTCCGCGCTCGATCGCGCCACGCGCGCTCTCTCCACCTTGTTGCCGCTCTTCGCCGAGGGCGCGCGCGTGGTGATCGAGCACCCGGCGGGAGCCGCGCCGAGCATCCCGGGGCTGCTCGCGGTGGATGTGCGGCGTTGGGGGGACACGGGGGCGACCTTCCTCGAGCGCCACGCCGACCCATTGGCCGAACCGTGATTCGAAGCGTCGACACCGCAGCGCAAAAGGGCTTGGAACTTGACTCGGGGGTTTAGATCCTCCTTTCCTCAGGGCACCCCTTCATGTCGAATACGACCACCCCGCCCCCGCCAATGCATGGCGGTCGCGCCCCGTTGATTGCCGTTTTGGTGCTGCTCGTGGTGCTCGTGGCGGGGGGGGGTTTCCGTTTTCTCTCGCGCGCACCGGACCCGCCACCGTCGCCCCCGCCCACGCCGGGGGCCCCCCCACCCACCCCCCCCCCCCCGTCCTTTACACACCTCCCAGCACCCCAACACACACA
>QGUH01000065.1 GCA_003242355.1 Pseudomonadota bacterium | reverse complement strand
TTGTTTTTTTTTTTATAAGTCTACGCCATCCCCCTCTTTCTCCCCCTCTCTTTCCGTCGGCACCGTCAATTGGTCGCATTGGCGCCGCGGTGCGTGCCCTGCGGGCCGCGCGAGATTTCGACGCGCTCGATGTCGAAGAACATCGACCCGAGGCCGCGCGGACGCGGGACGTACACGCCATCGATGTGCACGGCAGCGGCAGGGTCACCGATCTCGGTGTTGTTGTTGTTGCCGATACCGCGCATGTAAACTTCGATGTTGCCCTCCTGCGTACCGATCTCGACGTAGGGGGTCAGCGCGGTGATCTCGCGCATCGACGTCACGCCTTTGCGCTCGAGATCCGCTTCGGTGAACACCTCGACGGTACCGGAGAAGTCCTGCGGGTCCTTCTCGCGGCGGTCGATCGTGACGCGAATGACCTCCTCTTCTTGAGGATTGAAGAACGGGTCGCCGCTTCCGGGAGCCTGCTCACCGAAGGCCGCAGCCTCGTCGAGCGCTTCGCCTTCGGCCGGCGCTGCCTCGCCTTCGGCCGGAGCCGCTTCTCCGGCGGGCGGCGCCGCTGCTGGATCTTCGGCCGGCGGGGCCGCTTCGGGAGCCGGGGCCTCGGCAGCAGGCGGCTCCTCGGCCGCGGGCGGCTGCTCGGGCGGCGGGGCGGGTTGCGCAGGAGCCGGCTGCTCGGGCGCAGCGGGCTGTGCCTGGAGCTGCTCGGCACGACGGACCGGGTCGACCTCCAGGGCCGGCGACGCAGGCGCCTGCCCGACGGAAGGAACGGTCGGTCGGGCGAGCGTGCTCGGGTGCAATGCTTCTGGACGCAGCGGCGTGAGCGCTGAGCTCTCGGCGGAGGCCAGGTAACCGGGAACCAGCGCAGCAAGCGGCCCGTGCTTCGGAGCGGGGCGAGCCGAACGCTTCACGGGCTCGCTCTTCGCACGGGATGGGTTGTTCCCGATCGCCTCGGTCGCTTTCGCGTCAGTGTCCTTCGCTTGCGCCACGGAGGCGAGAAGGACGTTCAAAAGCACTACGGACGAGATAAGACCGCTGCGACGGGGGAACGCAAATCCGGCGGACATTCATGACCTCCTGAGCGCGCAAAGAGAACGCTGGCATGCAGCTCGGGCTGCAAGCGCGAGACGTATACCCTCATCGGTGCGCGACTGGGAAGCCCTTCTACTCGAGACGGAAACCTCCAGAATCGATTCCGGTGCGTGCCATGTGATGATCGTGAGCGCCGGACCCGCCCTCGCCTCGTGATCCGAGCGCGTCCACGACGCTTGGCCGGTCGCGACATGAGCCCGGTTTTCCGGGCAGAAATCGCGTTCTCCGCGACGGGGCCCCGACGTTCCGCCTCCCCGTTTCGCGTGGATCTGCAAATCCGACCGCGCTCTCGAGCGGCGGGCCGAACCGGCGCCTCGACGTCACGAGCAGGAAACGAGAGCGCGCCCAAGCTGCGAGGGCGGTTGGGCCCCGGGGGGGGGACTCAGATGACCACTGGTTGGGAGCCACGCGAGGTGGGGAGCCACGCGAAGGGGAGCGCCGAGCGGAGTGCCCGCCTGAGGAGCGGCCCGGCCGAGCTCGGTTTCGCGGAGGGGGACGGCAGTCGAGCTCATTTCACGAAACCAGCATCGCGAGTCGCGCCCGCAAAGGGAGACGCGAGCGCCCTTCGTCCAGCGGATCGCGTTCCGGGCTCAGAGGTACATGGCGAGGCGCACACCGAACTGCCGGGGCGGGTTGTAGAAGCGGAGGTTGAGACCGGGCACGTTAATCAGGCTCGTCATGTAGGTCATGTTCGTGATGTTCGAGCAGAAGCCCTCGATGCGAATGTCGCCCTCGGGCCGTGTGTAACCGACGCTCGCGTCGAAGCGGTGGGTCCACGGCACGACGTCGCTGAACAGCGGGTTCACGTTGCCCTGGAGATCCCGGCCTTCGCCGTTGAACTGGGTCATGTACATCTTCGACTTCGTCTGACCGGAGACCGACCAGTCGAAGTAGCCGATGCTCGTGGGAATCGTCTGCGCGATGCCGTACGCGAGCGACAGCTGCGGCGCGCGCGGGAGAAACTTCCCCTTCAGGTCGACCTTCGGTTGCTTCTTCGGATCCCAGTCCACGCGCGTGTCGTTGACGACGAAGCCGAGGAAGCGCGCGTCGAGCACCATCGCGCCGAACGTTCCCGTGAACCCTCCGGGCAGCCGCGCCACCACGTTGCCCTCGAGCCCGAGCACGCGCGCATCCCCCGCATTGCGCCGCACGGACGTGGCCGGCAGATCCTCCGGGTCGCCTCCCGGAGGCAGCTCGCCGAAGCTCTCGACGGTGCTCGATTGATAGTCGGTGTACGCGTACCAGAAGGCGGCGGCGTTCACGAGCAGCTTGCGACCGGCGAAGGTGTTCTTGGTGCCGACCTCGGTCGCGTAGACCGCCTCGGGACCGAACTCCGGCGCGAGCTGCTCTCCGTCGACCGTGATCGTGTCGTTGAAGCCGCCCGACTTGTGACCGGTCGAGAACGTCGCGTAGAGTAGGTTGTCGGGAGAGAGGTCGAGCTCGGCGCCGACGCGGAAATCCACGAACGTGAACTTCGCCGAGCCGTGCTGCTCGTTCATCGGCCCGATGCGCGCGCCCTCCTGTTGCAAGAACTCGTCGAGCGTGTCGCGCTCACCGAACGACGCGATGCCGTTCAGGAAGTCGTCGACGGAGCCTTCCGAGCCGTTCGAGGTGTAATCGGTACGCCCTCGCCCGGCGAACGCGAAACCCGGCGTGCCGAACCGATGCGGCGGATTCGACATGCAGGGCGTGTTCTCAGCACAGGAGTACCCGAACGGAAACCCGATGCCGTTGCGGCGCTTGTATTCGTGCGTCACGCGTACGCCGCCGAGCGCGCGCAGCACGTCGCTGAGTTCGATGGTCGCATCGAAGAACGCGGCATACGCGCCGCTCACGATGTCCGGGTGATTGTACTCCTGACCGGCCCAACCCCAGGCGTTGTCGGTGACCTCTCCCAAGAGCACGTACTGGCTCTCGAACAGATGAAAGCCACCGAGCGTCCAGCGGAAGCGCGAGTCATCGGGCGCGAAGAAGCGCAGCTCGTTGACGAACGATTCCGAGGCCGTATGCCAGTAGGCGCTGTTGTAGCGGTCGAGGCTGCCGGTGCCCTTACCGTGGTAGTTGACGCCGTTGGTGGTCCCGGTCCGCTGCTTGTAATCGAGATCGCGGTAGCTGCTCAAAAGCTCGGCGTTCACCGCGCCGAACTCCACGCCGATCGTGGCGCTGACGCCCCAATGGTCGAGCGACTGCGACGGCTGGTAGCCCACGTACTGCACCGAGCGCAGGTCCGGGATCTCTTCGGGGAGGATGCCGTTCTGGAGCGCCTCCGTGACGTTCGTGCCGGTCCAACCGGTGCCCCGTTCGCGGGTGTAGTCGTGACGAACGGTGACGGAGATGGAGTCCCACGGCGCCCACTTGAGCGAGGCGCGGTACGCGAGCGTGTCGGCGTCCTCGGCAGCACGGATGGTCGGGTCGCCGCCCTCGTTCTCGTAGAACGGGTCGCGCCGCTCGGAGAACGTGGCGAAGCGAAGCGCCAGCCGATCGCCGATCGGAACGTTCACCATCGCCTTGGTGAGCACCTGCGCGTAGTTGCCGTACTGGAAGCTGCCGCTCGCGGCCCACTCCCCGAGCTTCGGCGCCGCGCTCACGATGTTCATCGTACCGGCCGTCGCGTTGCGGCCGCGCAGCGTGCCCTGCGGGCCGCGCGAAATTTCGACGCGCTCGACGTCGAAGAACATCGACCCGAGGCCGCGCGGACGCGGGACGTACACGCCATCGATGTGCACGGCAGCGGCAGGGTCACCGATCTCGGTGTTGTTGTTGTTGCCGATGCCGCGCATGTAGATTTCGATGTTGCCCTCCGAAGCGCCGACCTCGACGTAAGGGGTGACCGCGGTGAGCTCGCGCATCGACGTCACGCCTTTGCGCTCGAGATCCGCCTCCGTGAACACTTCGACCGTCCCGGAGAAGTCCTGCGGGTCCTTCTCGCGACGGTCGATCGTGACGCGAACGACTTCCTCTTCTTGGGGGTTGAAGTACGGGTCGCCGCTTCCGCGAGCCGGTTCATCGAACGCGGCGGCTTCGTCGAAGCCTTGGCCTTCGGCCGGAGCCGCCTCGCCCTCGGCCGGAGCCGCTTCTCCGGCAGGCGGCACCGTTGGGGGATTTTCGACCGGCGCGTGTGCTTCGGGCGCCGGAGCTTCGGTCGTGGGCGGCGGAGCTTCGCCGGCAGGCGGCTGCTCGGGCGCCGGGGCGGGCTGACCCGGTGCGGGTTGGGCAGGGGCTGGTTGCGCAGGCGCAGGGGCCGGCTGCGCGGGCGCGGGGTGCACCTGAAGCCGCTCGACGTTCGCGCTCGAGTCGGTCACGAGCCCGGAAGCAGCGGGGTCGAGAGAGCGTGGGTGCGTGGCGCGCGTGAGCGCGCTCGGGTGTAACGCAGCGACGTCGATACCGATAACCGCCTTCGGTGCCCCTACTGCGATACGGCTCGGAACGAGCGCCGCGAGGGGACCGAGCATCGGTGCCGGTCGCGATGCGCGCGCGCGATCGGTGTTCGCGCGCGCATGCGCTGGCTCGGCCTTCGTGCGTGCAGCGTGCGCCGGCTCGGCCTTCGTGCGTGCAGCGTGCGTGCTCTCGACGGCGTCGTCCGCAGACGCCTCAGCCTCTTTCGCGTGCACCGCGGCGGAAGCGAGAAGAACGTTCGAAAGCACTACCGACGAGAGGAGACCGTTGCGACGGCGAAAAGCCAATCCGGCGGACATGCGAACCTCCTGAGCGCACGAGGCGACACTGCGAGCAGCGCAGACGCGAGAAGCGCGAGACGTATACCCTTATCGGCGCGCGACTGTGAAGCCCCATACGGAGACGTAATGTTCGATTTCGAAATGGCGTCGCCCCGCTGTGCGCGCGACCACCCGAATTCGAAGTGGCAGTCGACCGCGTCGAGCGTGACTCGATCGCACACGCGTAACGCGTTTCGCAATCGCGCAGCCCCGAGTCGGAGAATCGATCGCGAATGCAGGATGCATCGTGGGGAGCGAGGCTCCTCGCGATCACGACACGGCACGCCGCAACCGATCGTTCGGTCGCGCGAGGATCACGCCAAAATCAGCGTCTTTTTCCTCTTTCCGAACCGCCCATCGCAACCCGCGGCAGCGGCGCACCCGACAGCAGCGGCACGCTCGGCTCATCGTTCGATCACGACAGCAGGAGTCGCCATCGTGCCACGCCATGGGCGCCCAACGGCAACCAGTGGGGACGATGGAAAACAACCCTTCCTTAACTCGAGGAGTGGGCGAAAACACCGCAGCTCGTCGCTCGTAGTATCGAGTTCGATAATGAACTCTTCTTTACTACTGCCCGAGCTCGATAATGAACCCTTACTTACCAACCCGGAACCGGACTCGCGCTGACACCAAAAAGGGACGACCGAAGCGAGACATCGAAAGTCTTCGTCGGGAGGGAACCAAGCCCCTCGCCTCCATCACGGCACGTCGTGCGTCGCGAATTCGTCGTACCCGCGAATCCGCCGTGCGTCGCGAATTCGTCGTACCCGCGAATCCGCCGTGCGTCGCGAGCGCGCTGGAGTACCGGATGCCGGGTCGCGTTCGCGCTTCGCTTCGCTCTCGGTCGTCCGGGCTCGGTCGGAACCTGGGTCTGCGGCGCCGATCGCGGAGCGTCGTCCATGTGAGGGCGCGACTCGTGGATCGAATCACCGCAGTCGCCCATCACGGCACGTCATGCGCGCACGCCGTGCGTCGCGAATTCGTCGTGCATCGCGAGCGCGCTGGAGTACCGGATGCCGGGTCGCGTTCGCGCTTCGCTTCGCTCTCGGTCGTCCGGGCTCGGTCGGAACCTGGGTCTGCGGCGCCGATCGCGGAGCGTCGTCCATGTGAGGGCGCGACTCGTGGATCGAATCACCGCAGTCGCCCATCACGGCACGTCATGCGCGCCGCCCAGCACGCTGGAGCTCGGTACCGGTGCCCTCCGGCGAACCATGCCCCGCGTTGGGTCTGCCAGGCTAGCCATGTCACGCGGTGGTACAGTTTGGTACAATTTGGAACACAACCCCCGCGGGCTGTTGTCAGGAGCGAAGTAATTCCGACTACTTGCGGACAACGGCGCCGAGCGTGGGCTGGCACGGAGGGTGCTTTCCGGAGGCCGAAGAAAAGGAGCTCTCGATGGACCCGCTGCGCACCCTTCACCGTGTCTTCCCCGTCGTTGCCCTCCTGGCCGCCGTTGCCTGCTCCGACGATGACGGCGACGATGGTTCTTCGGGCACTGGCGGCACCAAGGCAACCGGGGGCAGTGCAGGAAGCTCGGGTAAAGGAGGCGCGTCGTCGTCGGGGGGCAGCGGAGGTAAGGGCGGGGACACGACGAAGGGAGGTTCCTCGAGCCAGGGCGGCAGCTCCGGGGGTCAGGGCGGCGGCTCCGGCGGCAGCTCGAGCGGCAGTGGCGGGGTGGGGTCGGCCCGGGCGGGGCGGGACGCCGGGGGCGGCCCGGGGGCCGGCGGCGCGGGCGGGTCCGCAGAAGGAGGCGCGGCAGGAGATATCGGGTTCGGCGGCAGCGGCGGCAATCTTGGTGGCGCCGGCGGCGCAGCACATGCAGGAGAGGCGGGGAGCGGCGGGGACGCCTCTGGAACGACGCCGACCGTCGACGCCTGTCTCGATCTCGCCACCGCTCACGAAACCCAGACGGAGCTGCTCGAGCTCGAAGGAGACGGCGTCATCGTCGGCATCGTTCGGTACATGGATCCCGAAAGCTTCGGAACATCGGGCACGACGCCCTGGCTGCCAGACACGCTCGCCGTGGCATACGACGCGGGGACGGTCTGCATCCGCGACGCCGCGGCCCTGACCTACACGATCAGCCACCACAACTTCGACGACACGCTGACGGCGAAAGACGGCGACCGCACGTGGACGTTCCGTCAAGAGCGCGAAGATTACGACTTTCCGACGGTGTGGACCGTATCGGCGACCGAAGGTGGCAGCACCGTGCTCGGCCCGGTGGAGCTCACGCTCGTCGAATGCCGCTTTCTCGGGAGCAACGAGGACTGCTCGCAACGCTACGAGTGACGAAGCGCGCTGCGACGCCCCTCGTCCACCGAACGCGTGCCGCGTCGCGCGGCTTCGGGAATTCCTCACGCTCCGTCGGCAGCACGCAATCGTGAGCCCGAAGCACACTCCCTGATCCTGCCCATGCCCCGCTCGCTCTCACGCCACTCGCCGCAACCACGGAGTCGGGCTCCGGCGGCCGCGCGCTGCGCTCGGAACCCCGATCGAGATGCCGAGCACCAACGACTCGGGTTTCGTCGCGTCGGTGCCGGGCCCCGGCACCGCGGTCTCCTTCGCGTCACTCCCGTCGTTTTCGCGCTCGCGATTGCCTGCACCGATGCTGCCAGCGACGCGCCCACGGAAACGGCATGCGCCGAAGCCGAGCAACGCACGGGCGCGCTCGCGTGCGTGCACCGGATCGACACGGTCGAGACGTGGAAGGCCGTGAGCGCGCCGCTCGAGCCCGCGGATCAAGCGCGCGGGACGAAGTACCTACTCCCCGCGCGCGACTCGGCTCGCTTGCCGCCGCTGTTCCTGAACGCGAACGAATACTCCCTGCACTACGACTTTCTGGTGGAAGCATTTCCGAACGCGTTTCCGGGGCTCACGCCGGCGGAGTACGAGCGGCTCCTCTTCGACCCACGCGAGCCCGAGCTCGTGGCCGGCAACCTCGTCGAGTACCGCATCTCCTCGACGGAGACCCGGCTCGGATTCACCATCGCGAGCGATCCGCGCGGCGCCCGGCAGCTCGACTGTTCCGACGTTCACGCTGCGCACGCAGCGCTTCGGCAGCGCGTCTACGATCCCGCGCTGTCCGTCGTGCCGAGCACGAAGAGCGAGCTTGCTTGGATGGAGAGTTGCGACGTGCCGCTCATCGATCCGACGAGCACGCTCGAGTACGAGGCGTACCAGCGCGGCGTCGCTTTCGGCACGGTGCGTAGGTACATGGCGCGCGAGTTGCCCGCTGCGATCGAACGCGCCGAGTTCGGGTATCGCGACGTCCTCGTGCTCGACGAGGCCCCGAGCGACGTCGAGACGGTCGTCGCCGCAGCCGTGACCGGGACGCGGCAAGGCGCCCTGTCACACCTTGCCGTGCGCAGCGCGGCGCGCGGCACGCCGAACTGCTTCGTGGCGGGCGCGCACGCGCTCTTCGCGGACTACGAGGGGAAGCTCGTGCGCGTCGAGTGTTCGCCGACGACCGTGCTCGTTCGTGAGGCGACCTTGGACGAGGCCGAAGCCTACTGGGAACGGCTGCGCCCGCCTCCGGTGCACGTTCCCGAGCCCGATACGCGCTTCACCGAGCTCGTCGCGCTCGAAGACCTGCCGGTCGAAAGCGCCGAAGAGCGCCGCACCGCAGTGGGCCGCTTCGGCGCCAAAGGCATGAACCTCGCGTGGCTCCGGCAACACCTCGACCCTGCCCTCACGCCGAAGGGGTTTCTGATTCCCGTCGCCTACTACGCCGATTTCATCGAGGAGAATGGCTGGGAAACGGACGTCGGCAACGGCCCGGAGCACGTGTCGTTCGCCGCGACGCTCGCGGCCTTCTTACGCGACGAGCGGTTTCTCACGGACGCCCGCTTCCGGCGCGAGCGCTTGCTCGCGCTCCAGGCGGCGATGGAAAACGGAACGTGCTCGGAAGCGCTCATGGAGAGCGTGAGTCGCCGCATCGTCGAAGTGTTCGGCAGCGAGACCACGACCGTCCGCTTCCGGAGTAGTAGCAACGCCGAGGACGGCGTCGCCTTCAATGGCGCCGGCCTGTACGACTCCTACAGCGGCTGCCTCGCCGACGATCTCGACGACGACGACATCGGACCGAGCCTGTGCGATCCCGACGAAAAGCGCGAGCGCGGCGTCTGCCGCGCCCTCAAGCGGGTCTGGGCGTCGCTCTGGAATCCTCGTGCGTACGACGAACGCGACTTCTACGGCATCGACCAGAACGCCGCGCTCATGGGCGTGCTGGTCAACGAGCGCAGCGAGGACGAGCGCGCGAACATGGTCGTGTTCAGCGGCAATCCGCTCGCCCCGAACGACGGCCGTTTCCTCGTGAACGCTCAGCTCGGCGAGCTTCCGGTGGTTTCGCCCGAGCCCGGCGTGTGGCCGGAACAGGTGCTCCTCGGCATCGAGCACGGCGAGGTCTCGAGTATCGAGCGCGTGGTCGGCTCGAGCTTGCTGCCCGAGGGATCCTGGGTCCTCGGCGACGCCGAGCTCCGCGCGATCGGACGGGAGCTCGCGCGCCTCGCCGACCTTTATCCCTTCGACGTCACGCCCCCGAAGGGACGCGAGCTCCTGCTCGATACCGAGTGGAAGGTGATGCCGGACGGAAGCCTCCGCGTCAAGCAAGTGCGGCCGTTCTTGCGCTGAGCGGAGGACGAGCGAAGCGCCGCGTCGTCCCGCGCGCTTCGATGTGCCGCCCGACGATGCACGGCGAGCCGTTTGCTCGATACGAGTAGAAGGTGACGCCGGATGAACACCTTCGCGGCGAGCAAGTACGGCGTTCTCTCGCTGAGCGCCCCGAGGGAGTGCTTGCACTCGATCCGGGTGTAGAGTTGGCGCATGCGACGAGCAGCGCTCTTCTCCTTCTTGGTCACCGCTTGCGCCAGCGCCCCCAAGACGACGGTCGCTCCCGAGCCCCCGCCGGGAACACCGGGCGCCCCCGCGTCACAACACGCCGCTCTTCACGGTCCCCAC
>QGUH01000922.1 GCA_003242355.1 Pseudomonadota bacterium | reverse complement strand
CTCGGGCGCGGCCGCGCACGGCAGCTTGTCGGGCTTCTGGCGCGGCTTGTAGATGCCGAGCAACCCCGCCTCGAGGCGCTCGGCGTTCGGCGGCTCCGTGGCGAGGGCGCCGAGCACGTCGAGGGCGCCCGCGTAACCGGGATGCTCTGCCCCGTGATCGCGGATGGCCAAAGCCGTCCCGCGGAGCGTTTCGGCGATGGTCCGCGCGTCCCGCGTGTGCTCGGGAGGCGAGAGCGTGTCGGCGTCGAGGCCCTCCTCGTCGAGCAGCGCGAGCAGACTGCGCACGCCGGCGCGCGCGTTCTCGAGGCCGTGGGCAGCGTCGATGAGAGCGAGCGCGGCCCGCTCGCGCTCGCCGCCCGCTTCGATCGCGCGCGTGAGTACGTCGTCGAGCGTCGCCTCCACGTCTTCGAACGCGGCTTGTTCCTCGAGGATGGTGAACCCGGGCGGCAGATCGAGGGCGAGCGCGTGGGTGCGCAAGAGCCGCGCTGCGAGCCCGTGCAAGGTGTCGATGGCCGTGCGCGGGAGCTCCGCGAGGGCACGCTTCGCGCGGGTCCTGAGCTCGCGCTCCGACAAACCGCGACGCGCAGCGAGCTCCGAGAGAGCGGCATCGAGCCCGACGCCGCTCTCGGCCGGAGCCTCGCCCGCGAGCACCGCGAGGCGCAGCTCGAGGCGTTCGCGGATCTCGCGGGCGGCGGCGCGGGAGAACGTCGTCGCCGCGATGCGCTCGGCCGGCACGGGGTGACCATCGGGACCGAGGCCCAGCGCGAAGCCGAGATAGACGTTGGTGATGAGATGGGTTTTGCCCGTCCCGGCGCTCGCCGCGACCACGGCGTTCTGCTCGAGCGCGAGCAGCGTGGGGTCGAGACGATGATCCGTCACGGGTCGCCGCCTTCGCTGTTCGGATCGGGCGCGGAAAGGGGGCGCCGGCACGCGTCGCGCGCAGAGCACCGCGTGCAGAACGTGCGCGACGCGGGTACGGGCGCGAGTCGCCCCTCGCGCAATGCCGAGAGCGCCGCTTCTGCGCGCGCGAAGGCTTCGGCGATCTCCTCGCTCTCGACGGGTCCTTCGTAGACGGTTCGGAGCTCGGGCGCGCGACGGTTCAGACCGAAGTAGGCAAACTCCACCGATTGAGCGCCGAGCTCGACCCCGCACTTGTGGGCGTAGAGGAAGGGTTGCAGCTCGAGCTCCCGCTCGGTCGCGCGCGGCAGGTTGGTTTTGTAGTCGATCACGCGAACGCGGCGCGTGTCGGTGCTCGCGTCGATGCGGTCGGCGCGTCCCGACACGCGGAAGGGACCGAGCGCGAGCGCCGGCCAGCCGTCGCGACCGCCGAAGCCGACTTCCGCGGCGAGGAAGTGCACGTCGCGCGCTTCGCTGAAGGTGACGCGCAGGATCGCCCGCACGTCCCAGAGCGTCGCGACGAGCCCGGCGCGGCGAAGCGGGCTTTTGCCGCGTTGCTCGAGGAAGGCGCGCGCCGCCTCGAGCGCGCGCGCCTCGAGCTCCTCTGGAGTATGCGTTCCCGAGAGGCCGCGCGTCGCTTCGAGCGCAGCCGAGAGCGCGCCGTGCAGCAGCGTGCCGCGTTCGCGCGCGCCGATGGCGTCGCCGACGGGGTCTTCGCGCGACGCGCGGAGCACGCTCATGAAGCCGAGGAACCCGCAACGCAGGGTGCGTTCGAGCGTCGTCACCGCGACGGGGCGATCGTCGGAGGCGGGCACGTGTGCTTCGAGCGAGCCGACTGCGCCCGTGTACGGCCCCGGCGCGCTCCCAGGTACGGCATAGAAGCGTTGGCGCTCGATCTCGATCGCGGCGCGCCGACGCGCCGACGCGGTCGGAACCGGCAGCGGGCGCGTGCGCCGCGCGCCCGCTGCGAATGGCGACGCCGGCTCGCGTCGAAACGGGGCGCCCTGCTTGGCGAGCCAGAGGGCGAGGCGGCTCGGCCCGAGCGTGCTCGTGCCCTCGTGCGTCGAGAACGTGACCGCCACGCGCTCGGCGTGCGCGAGCACGGAGCTCGTGGCGAGCAAGAGCGAACGCCGCTCGCCGCCGAGCACCGGGCGCTCCGAAGGCGCGAGCCGGGCAAAGAGCTCCGGACCGATTACGGGGTCGACGCTGTCGCCGCGATCGAGCACCTGGTCGCTTGCCTGGCAGAGCACGACCAGCGAGAGATCGAGACCGGATACGTCTTCGGGGCGCGCCACGCGAATGGCGGCAGCCCGTGCCGCGCCCTGCGGGGGCGTCGCGCCTTCGAGCGCGAGATCGAGCTCCTCGAGATACTCGGCGAGTGGAACGGGGTCCTCGATGTCGAGCGTCGTCGCCGCGCGCCGCGTGCGCTCGATGGCCGTCGTGAGCGCGCGGGCCGCGGCGCCATCGGTGCCGAGCGCCGTGAGGAGCTCGGGCCGTCCGCGGGCGGCGAGCGACAAGCTCTCGCGCAAGGCTTCGATTGGCAGCGTGAGCAGTCCGACGCGATCGAGGAAGGCCCCGATGTCCCTTGCGTGCTCGGCGCGCGACACGGA
>QGUH01000921.1 GCA_003242355.1 Pseudomonadota bacterium | reverse complement strand
ATGGGGCCCTCCGGGAGCTGATCGAGGTCGAGCACCCGCACGACGTTCGGGTGCTTGATCGCCCCCTGAACCCGCGCTTCGCGACGCAGGCGCGCGATTTCCGCCGCGTCCATGGCGGCCGCTCCGCGCAGCACCTTGATCGCGACGCGCGCGCCGAGCGCGACGTGCTCCGCGGCGTAGACCGCGCCGATGCCGCCCGAGCCGATCTTGCGCGAGATGCGGTATTTCCCGGCCAGCGTGGTTCCGACCAGATCCGAGGCTGCGTCGCGAAAGGCGCCGTGCACCTCGAGGCCGCGCTCGAGCGCGGCGATCCTGTGCTTTTCGAAGGCGCGTGCGCGGCGTTCCTTCTGGATGCGCAGCCACAGCGCTCCGAGGGCCGAGCCGAAGCCGGCGCCGATGCCGCCCGCGATGGTGCTGGCCACGACGTTGCCGGAGACGCCGACGGCGCCGGCGCACAGCGCCGCGCCGAGCACGCAACCAACCCCGATGAGCTGTCGATTCGGCGCTTGCCAGCGCACGAGGTAGCGGCACTCCGCGTCGCCGCGCGCGATGCACGCAGGGTGATCCACCGTCGCTTCGGGGAGCCCGAAAATCCGAGGTATTGCGGCGATTTCCGCGAGACGCGCGACGCACAGCAACCGGTCGGTCTGGTCCGTGTCGAGCTGCGGCCGCGGCGTATACGTGATCTCGGCTCGCCCCGGCGACGCTGCGACCAGGGCATAGGTGCCGACGCGCGTGATCTCGCTCGAGTTCGCGGCGCGATAGCGGTAGGCGTCTTCGGGAGTGGTCGCCACTCGGAGCATGCGGACGTAGGCGCCGAGAACTTCCGGATGCGTCATCCACTCGCCGCTGCTCTCGAGCGCTTGCGCGCCGAGCGCCGAGGAAAGCGCCGCGAGCGCGCGGCGCGTTCCCGCGACGCTCAGCCACCCCGCATCGTCTTCCAGGATGCGGAGGGGCAGACCCGCCGTGGCGAGCAGCGTGCGAACGGCCGCGTCGCCGGATTGGTCGCGGAGACGCAACAAGAACGGCTTGAGGAGCGCCGCGCGGATCTCCTCGCGGCCGATCTCCGGCATCGGAAAGCTGGGTCGCTCCCGGCGAGGGTAGAGCTCCTTCAACGTCCTCTCGGCGCGGGCTGCCCGAGGTGCAGCGCGCCCAGACATGCATCCTACACGGGAATGGCGCGCCCTCAAAGGCACGCGCCGATATCGGCGGAGCAGCCCGTATCGCACACGTTGGCCTGATCGAGCAGGCATTCGTAATACTGCCGAAAGGCGTCTTGGCAGGCCTTCGGCGCCGCCTCGAAGCCCGAGCACTCTTCGGCGATGCACTCACTCTCGGAGGCGTAGAGACCACAGCCCGCCGCCTGTGCTGCCGTGCAGTACTCGCTGCACGCCTCGCGCACCGCGGCGCCTCCCGACTCGTCGTCGTCGCCACCGCATGCTGCGGCCGCGAGAAACGACACCCCAACCACGACACTCCACCGACACCACTTCATGGCTTTCGTCCTTTCCGGGACACTGCCCAGAGGTTTCGACGCGTTCCCAACCACTGTCGCTCTCGGGCCCTGGAACGCCGATCCGTTTCCCGATCGGCGTTCCAGCCTCGTTCCGTAGGGGCGGCTCGCGCCGCCCCTCCCCGCCGACTTCGCTTCGGCGAGGCTCCTCCCCACGTGGGCACTCTGCCCGACGCAGTTTTCCGCGTATCTCGGCGCGTTGCTAACCGTTTGTCGCTTCAGGGGGGAAGAATCGAGCGCACCTCCAAGAGCCAGGATCGAGGAGGATCGAGGTCCTGCGCAAGGGGAGGCGTGCTTTCAGGGTTCGGTTTGGCGGCCGGGCCAGCAGAGGTCGCTGCGAACGTGTCCAGGGCGGCGCCGGGCGCTAGATACGGGACCCATGCAGCTCGGAATGGTCGGACTCGGTCGGATGGGCGCCAACATGGTGCGGCGACTGATGCGCTCGGGACACGAGTGTGTCGTGTTCGACGTCGCCAGTGAGGCGGTGGACGCGCTCGCGGGTGAGGGGGCAATCCCCGCGCGCACACTCGCCGAGCTCGTACGGCGCCTCGAGCCGCCGCGCGCCGTGTGGCTGATGGTGCCGGCGGCTCTGGTGGACGGGGTGCTCGCCGAGCTCGTGCCGCTGCTTCGAGCCGACGACGTCGTCGTCGACGGCGGCAACACGCATTACGTGGACGATCTCCGGCGCGCGAAGCAGCTCGAGCCGCACGGGATCCACTACCTCGACGTGGGCACGAGCGGAGGGGTTCACGGGCTCACGCGCGGGTACTGCCTGATGATTGGAGGCCCTCCGGACGTGGTCCGTCGTCTCGAGCCGCTCTTCGCCGCGCTCGCGCCCGGAGCGGGAGCAGCGCCACCGACGCCCGGACGCGTGGCGCGGAGCACTGCGGAGCACGGGTACCTGCACTGTGGCCCCACCGGCGCCGGGCACTTCGTGAAGATGGTTTTTAAAACCTTTCCGGACCCCCGAAAACGACACAGGATTCGTATGCCCG
>QGUH01000920.1 GCA_003242355.1 Pseudomonadota bacterium | reverse complement strand
GGCGCGTTTTGGACAATGGGGGCGCGGACGATGTGCCCCCAGACGCCCGCGCGAACCGCCCCCCCCGCGAGCCGATAGCCCCATCCGGGCTGCGCATTGGGGTCGGACGCGCGCGCCGAATCCGGATCGGCGGGCGTCGGGTAGCGCAGCACGAGGTGCACGTTGTTGCGCACGACCGCCGATTGCCCCGACTGCTTGCCGGCGACGAGCCAGGCGTTCTCCGACTCGTTCGATTGGGTGCTGCTGTACCAGTAGCCTTCGACGATGAGGCTGTTCTCGCACGTGCCGCCGAGGCGCATTTGCGGACCTCCCGAGGCGCCGTCGGCGGAGACGATGCCGCGATAGGTGTGTCCCATCTGCGCGCCGCCACCCTCGTAGATGTTGCGGCCGAACACGTCGCGGCGCGGGTCGGGCGTGCGCAGTGGATCGTTCTTGTAGCCGTTCCGATAGAACACGACCTCTTCGAAGGTCACGCGCGGCTCGAAACCGTCGGTGTAGTAGCCCACGCTGTGCTGGTCGGCGTTCCACTGGAACGCGACGACGCTGCGCCGCACGGTCGTCTCGCGCGGCAGGTAAACGAGGCGGGCGTTGCCGCCAACCCACTTGCAGTCTTCGGCGTACGCGGTGACCGGCCCGCCTGCGGGAGAGCGCGCTCGGTGCGCGTACAGATGGCTCCATTCCGCTCGCACCTCGAGCCCGAGCAGCACGAGGTGGAGCCAGCTCTCCGGCGCTTCGTGGTTGTGCTCCGAGAGCGGGTTCGTAGACGCTCGCGGATCGCCGCGGAACGTGATGGTCTTCTCGGCCGGAGCAATCACCGCGCGGCCGTCGGCGAGCGGACCATAGGCGGCGATCACCATCGGCTCCGTTCGACTGCGTCCCCCGACGAGGGCGCCGTCGAACGTGTCGTGGACGCGGCCACGCCGAAAGAGGAACCAGTCCGGATAGCCGCCGGCCGTCGCTTCGAAGCCCTCTGCGTGCGTGCGCAGCCGCGGGTCGCCCGCGCGGTTCGTCGCCAGGCCGATGGCGGCCTCGAACGGTCGAATCGCCGCGAGGTTCGGCTGCAGCGGGTCGTCGCCGTAGCGAGCGCCGGCGTCGTTCGCCGGCCTGCCACGCGCATCGACGATCTCACGCCCGTTCCACCAGTAGACCTCGGCCGTTTCGTTGTTTCCGACTCGTGGATCGAAAAAGACGATCTTGCTCCCGCGATCGCGGGTCGTGTTCACCGGGCTGTCGGCGTCGCCGAGCGAGCGGGTCCCGTCGCTCGCGACGAGCAGCTTGCGAGCGACGAGCCACCCTCCTTCGAACTCGAGATCACGCCCGGTGTCGGCAGCCTGACCGAACCCGGTGCTCATGCGCGGAGCGGCGCTTCCCGTTTCGGTGAGGGTCGTTCGGCGCGGCGAACAGGCGAGGGCTACGCTCGAGATCGCGACGACGCCCAGAACCCAACCCGTGCGGCGAAGGGGTGCGAGGACGCCGAAGTCTGCGGAAACCAGCATCGAGGCGACTGCCCGCGAGGGGAGGAGAGCATGCGCCGGGCGCGCGCGTCAGTGAGACCTTTCGGCGGACCCGGCCGAGGGCCACGCTTCCCCTCCCGTCCGAAACGCGCCGCTACCCGGCGTCGAGGTCTGCTGCTCCGTTTGCTCGGGGTCCGGCAGCGGCATCCCGAAATCCGGTTTGCTGCGGTTTCCGAGCACCCACTGATACACCTCGAGCACTTGGGCGGCCTTCGCTTCCCAGGTGAAGTGGTGGAACACGCGGGCCCGCGCTCGCTCTGCGAAGCTCGCGAGGAGCTCCGGCGACGACAGCAACCGCTCGAGCGCCGCGCGCACGCCGGCCACGATGCTCTCGCGGCTTCCGAGCGGAACTCGAATTCCGGTGGCGTCCGAGACCAGCTCGTTGGGACCGCCGTAGGCGACGACGATGGGGACGAGCCCCGTCGCCATCGCCTCGAGCACGACCGCGCCCCCGAACTCCCGCAGGCTCGGGAAGCCGAACACGTGCGCCGACGCCAACCGGCGCCCGAGCTGTTCGTGCGGAACCCAGCCGTCGAGCAGCACTCCCTTTTCGACGCCCGCTTGCGCGCGGAGCGCCTTGAGCCGGTTCATCTCGGGTCCGTCCCCGATGACGTCGACCACCACCCTGCCTTGCCGGACCAGCGGCGCTGCGGCCTCGATCAGGATGTCTGCCGCCTTGTAAGGGACCAGGCGCCCCACGAAGGCGACCCGGAGCGGCTCTGCCCGAAACGGTTGCGCGCGCTCGGTGAAGCGCGCCGGATCGACGGCGTTCTCCGGAACGTACACGCAGCGCTCGTGGTAACCGGCGAACTGTTCCCACGCCGAGCACGACCCCGCGATCAACGCAGCGGCCGCCTGGCGCGTCCGCCGGTGACCGGGCAAGAGCTTGTGCGCCTCGCGAACGTACGAGAGCCACTCGCCCTCGGCGTGCTGGACGTTGCGGAACTCGCGCGGCCACGGGACGCCCCCGTTGCCGGGACCCCACACGAAGGGAA
>QGUH01000919.1 GCA_003242355.1 Pseudomonadota bacterium | reverse complement strand
GAGGCCCCTGTGGGTTGTCGAGCGTTATGGTCGGCGGGGTCGGGTTCCGCGGGGAGGGGTTCCCCTCGGAAACGAGCCCGATGGGGTTCTTGTACCCTTCCTTGGTGGCCGCGAGCAAAACCAGGTGATCGACCCCGCCGGTCGGGCGCGCGACGTTCACCTCGCACCCCAAAATGGGCTGCACCCCCGCGGCCCGACACGCGTTGTAGTGGCGGATGGCGCCGAACATGTTCGCGTGATCGGGGAGGGCCACGGCGCGCATGCCGAGCGCCTTCACCTGTCCGGCGAGCGAGCTCAGCTTCACCGCGCTCGTGAGGAACGAGTACTGGGAGTGGACGTGCAGGTGGACGAACTCGGTCATGCGCAGCGAACCTCGGATGTACCCCCTTCTGGCCGAGGCGTCTGGTGCCGTTGTCACGAAAGCGGGCCTGTTGCACGAGCTTCCCGCCCTGGTCGGTCACCCGGTCCCCCGATGCGGGGGCGCCTGTGACTTTGAAGCGACCGCGCTCTTGGCTCGTCCATCGAAGGCAAGCTCGAGTCGGAACGACGCGTGTGCCCGATGTACGCAAACCTCGGACCCCGAACGTGCCCGCGCCGTCACGCGGACCGATCCGTGCCCGCACGCGTTTCGGTGGGCTTGCCCGCCACTCGCGAGTTGGACTACCGCTTCGATCGATGGCCGAAGGCCGCGATATTGCTTCAGCGAGATCTCTCATGACCCTTCTCTCTTCGCGTCCCCTCGTCGTGCTCGCCCTTTGTGCCCTCCCGGCCGTCGCCGCGTGCACGGCGTCGGCTTCGTTCCAGGCGGGCGGCGCCGCGCAACCGGAAACACCGCCTCCGCCCCCGCCGCCGCCTCCTCCCCCGCCCACGGATCCGGATCCGACCGCGACGCAACCCGCGTCCGAGCCCACGGCGCAGGAACCAGCGAAGCGGGAGCGTCGTTCCAAGGCGAACGTGCGCGGGGACGTCGTGCTCCTCCCGGCAGCCGTCGAGTTCGAGCCCGGCACGACCACGCTGCGAGCAGGCAGCGACGACCCGCTCGAGCACCTCAGGCTCTTCCTCGAAGAAAACCCACGCGTCACGAAGCTGCGCATCGAGGGGCACACCGACAACACGGGCGATGCCGCCGCGAACGAGAAGCTGTCCGGTGAGCGGGCGCTCGTGGTGAAGAGGTGGCTCGTCGATCGCGGGATCCAGAGCGATCGACTCATCGCCGTCGGGTTCGGACAGACCAGACCGATCGCCGACAACAGCACCGAAGAGGGCCGGAAGAAGAATCAGCGCATCGAGTTCCGGCTCGCCGAGCTCGGTGGCCGTCGCTATCTCGACCAGGATCCGTCGGGCGGCGGCAAAGTGTTCGAGTAGCCCGCGCCCGGTCGGCGCCTCACAAGCGGACCTCGACGCCGGCGCCGACCATGGGCCCCGCATACTCCACGGGCGCCGCACAGGAGAACGTGGCGTTCGGGCTTCCGCACGTGCTCTCGACTTGTCGGAACAGCCCGACCCCGCCGACGCTGCCGGTGAAGAACAACGACCCACGATCGCCGTTGCCGCGGAGCAGCGCGCGCAGACCGATTTCTCCGTACCCGTAGCCCGCCGAACCGCCACCGCCCTCGAGCACGAGCCAGGTGACGTCTCCGACCGGGATCTGCCCCGTCGCTGCGAAGCCCGAGAACATGAAGCGACTGTGGAAGAGGACGATGTCACTGCGACAGTCGAGGTGCAGCCCGTCCCGAGCGCCGAGCCGCGCCGCTTGAACGAAGAGCGTCCCCGATCCAGAGGGCGTGACCAAGTCGGGTGAGTCCACCGTCTGACCGCCGATACCCAATCCCACCGCGAACGATTCGCGGTCGTAGCCGAGCTTCGCGAAGGCCGCCACGGGCGCGATTGCGGGCGTGTCTTTGGCAGTCCCGAACGCGAGCGGACGAAACGCCACCTCGAAATGCAGGTCGCTTTCGAAACGGTAGCCCGCGGAGAAGTCGGAGAGCATCCCGCCGCCGAACTCGTCCAGCGCCAGGAACGGACGCAGCATCACCTCGATTTCCCAGAAGCCGCCGATTCGGGGCGGAGCGACGCGCCGCCGCGTCGGCGGCGTCGTGACGAGCCGCGCTCGTGCCCCCACGGGAACGCGCTCGTTCAGCCCGAGCCGGACTCGGCTGGTGCTTTCGGCAACGACGGTGACGACGCCGACCGCGAGCACGGTACGCCGCTCCGCCCGTTCGCTTCCCAGCTTCTCGGTCCTGGTGTCGACGAGCTCGATGCTGTGCCCATCGCGAATACCGTGACGTCGACCGAGGTCGATCACGACCTCGCCGAGGCCGACCTCGATCACGCGCCCTTCGGGAACGGCAACCGGCACGGCAGGCACCGTCGAGCGAAGCGGCAGCGCGGGCGCCCCGGGCACGGCGGGGGGCGCCCCCGGGGGCGCGGGGGGCGCTGGGTTCGGGCGGGGTGGCACACGTCTCTTTATCCAACTCCCAGGCCCCCGACCAGGGCTCCCTACTCTCATC
>QGUH01000064.1 GCA_003242355.1 Pseudomonadota bacterium | reverse complement strand
AACTAAAACAGGGTAGTCCTTCGCCGTCTTAGATTTTGAAAAAAGACAGGGCCACCCCAGCCCTCGCTTAACGACCCCCCGCCGAGCCAAGCCTCGTTACCGAGCACGCCGGGCAAGAGCCGAACGGAGGCTTCGATGACGCACATCGCCGGCAGCTCACCGCCCGTGAGCACGAAGTCGCCGAGCGAAATCTCTTCGTCCACGAAGAAGCGAACGCGCTCGTCGAAGCCTTCGTAGCGCCCGCACACGAGCACCATCGATTCGACCTGCGAGAGACGTCGGGCGACGGGCTGCGTGAACGGCACACCCTGCGGGGTGAGCAGGATTCGCCGCTCGGCGCGCGAGACGCCGAGCGCCTGCTCGGCGGCCTCGATGCCGGCCACGACGCAGTCGGGCCGCATCACCATGCCCGAGCCCCCGCCATAAGGGGTGTCGTCCACGGAGAGGTGCTTGCCGAGGCCGTGACGCCGGAGCGGCTCGAGGTGCACCGCGAGCGTGCCGTTGCCGACGGCGCGTCCGACGAGGCTGGTCTGCAAGAAAGCCTCGAACAGCTCGGGGAAGAGCGTGACGACCGCGACGCGCATGAACCGTCGATGCTACCAGAAGCTTACTCGATGAGGCCGTCGCGGCTCGAAAGCTCGATGCGCCGGCCCTCGACGTCGATGCGCGCCACGTACTCGGGCAAGAGCACGAGCTCCACCCGCTTGCCGTTCGCCTGTTCGATCACCACGGAATCCACGCTGGGATTCACCCACACCTCGACGACGCGCCCCACGACGCCATCCGGAGCGACGACGTCGGCGCCCACGAGGTCCACGAGATACACCGTGTCGGGCTCGAGCGCCGGCAACGCGCTCCGCTGCACCTCGACGCGCGCGCCTCGCAGCGCGGCCGCGGCATCGCGATCGTCGACGCCCGCGAACGAGACGAGCCACACGTCGCCGGCGCGTCTCGCCGATGCGACCGCGAGCGTGCGGCGCTCACCGCTCGGCAGCACGAGGTCGACCTCGGAGACCTTCGTGAGCGCATCGCTCTCCGCGAAGTGCAGCTTCACTTTGACGGCCCCCGCGAGACCGTGCGCGCCGAGCACCCGCGCGATTTCCAGGGTCGACGTCAATCGACGATGTCGAGATGCACGCGCTTGCCGATCTTGGTCGAGGCGGCCGCGAGCAGTGTTCGCATCGACTGCGCAGTGCGGCCGTCCTTACCGATGACCTTACCGATGTCCCCCTTGGCGACCCTGAGCTCGATCACGGAACCGTGATCGCGCTCGATCTCGGTCACCTCGACGCCGTTCGGATCGTCGACGAGCGCTTGCGCGATCGTCTCGATCAGCTCCTTCAGAGCCATGTCGAATGGCGCGCTCAGGCCGAAGTGGCCGGCGCTGCGGGAGCCGCCGGATGCTTCTTCACGAGCTGGGACACGGTTTCCGACGGAATGGCGCCCTGACCCCGCCAGTAATCGAAGCGCGCGCGATCGAGCTCGAACTTGCCCGACGGATCGAAGACGCCGATGTTCTCGATGAACCGACCGTCGCGCGGGTTCCGCTGATCGGTGACGACGATGCGGTAAAAGGGGGCCTTCTTCGAGCCGTGACGTGCAAGACGGATGTGAACAGCCATGAATTTCCTCGGATACGGAGGGGCGCGACACTAGCACGGGCTCGACGCGTCACAAGGCCCTCTCGGCCGGGCCGCACCCGGTCGAAAGCGAGACTGCCAAGAAGCAGATAACGCGGCGCGTTATCTGCTTCCCATGATGTTCGACGCGCCGCGCTCCACCTGCGCGAACGCCTCGATGACCCGGGAAAGCATCTCGAATTGGCGGCTCGCGGTGACGAGCGTCGTCATTCCCTCGACGGCCGAGGCGTTCGACAGCTCGAGCGCTCCGACCTCGAGCGCGGGCTCGAGCGCGTCGGGCCGCCCCGCCTCGGCTCCGGCGCGGAGCAGCACGTGCCCCGCTTTCTCGAGCCCTGCGGGGTTCGGGAAGCGCACGACGAGCAAGCGCGCGTTCGTTTCGGCTCCGTCCACGACGAGCGCCCCGGTGGTGCTCACGCCGACGTGGGTCGCGCCCGGCGGAACGCGCAGGGGCTTGCGATCGGTGCCGACGAACGCGTGACCGTCCGGTGTCGTGACCCGGCCGTCCGGCGTGACCACGAGCTTGCCGGCGCGCGTGTAGTGATCGCCGTCGGGCGTGCGGACGACGAAGAACCCATCCTCACCCGTCAACGCGACGTCGAGGTCGCGCCCCGTGTGCACGATTCGTCCGACACTGAGATCCGGCTGAACGCTCCGCAGCGAGCCGTAACGGAGCGCCTCCGCGCCCCTTCCTTCCATTGCGCCGGCGAGTGCCTCCGCGAACACCTCGCGGTCGGCACGAAAGCCCGGTGTCGCCACGTTCGCCACGTTGTTGGCCGCGACGTCGAGCGCCGCCATTTGAGCGGTAGCACCGGAAACGGCTGCCCAGATCCCGGTGCTCATCCGTCGCTCCCGCGTTCGCACGCAGCCCTTGCTCGGCGCACCCTGGCGCTGGAGCGCGGCGCACGTCGGAGATGCTGCGCGCCGGGCGCCGCGAAATGGCCCGTCGAGAAATCACTCTTGATCGGCGTGTGCACGCCGTTCCTCGAAGCAAGCACTGCGCCAGCGCACGCCACGCGTCGCCATCGCTCGAATGGCTCCGCTGCAGCGTGCTGCCAACGTCGGCGACTTGGCGCCCGGAGTCAGGCCACTGGCGCGAACGCTCGTCGATCCTCAAACTCAACGAAACCGGATGAGCCTTTCGCCGGATCAACTCTTTTTGCCACGGTCGGAAGACTGCGAGGCGCGCCCCGACCACCTCGACCAGATCGGCCCGATTCACGAGCTGCTCCATGCGTTGAACGATCCCTGCGCGAGCGCCTCGCGCCTCACGCAGCTCGTCGCTCGAATTCCGCTGCTCGCCATGCGCTGCGTGCACGCCGCGCTCGTCCGTCGCCCGTCGCCGCGAGGTGCCAGCCTGAACCAGGCGCTCGCGCTGCTCGGCAACCGCGGGCTCGAACGGGAGCTCTTGCAGGTGCTCGAGGACCTCACCGTGTTGCGCTCGGAGCTGGGGGTGCCAGGCGGAGGCGAAGCGTAGCGTTCGTCCCGCCCAGCGCGGCAAGTGGCGCGTCGTGCGCCGACCGCAGTTTCGAGCGGCGCGCTTTTTGCTCGGTTCCGGAGCGTGCCTGCTGCGATTGGTCCGCTGTCGAGCGCGCTCGTTGCCGAGCTCCAGCGCGGCGAGCGGCCGGAGCCACCGCGCACTCAGGGTGTGGATGTCGCTGCCGTGCGCACTCGGCTCACGCCGGAACAGGCGGCAAGCGCGCTCGACTGGGCGTACCGCACCCGCTTCGGAGAAGCGCCCCGCCGCGAGACCCTCGCGATCCTCACGGCCCAGTGGGCGCACGAGACCGGCCGCGGCGAGGCGATGTTCAACTACAACTTCGGCGGCATCAAAGGCCGCGGTCCGAGCGGCATGTCGGTCGTGCAGCGGACTCGGGAAGGGTTCGGGGCCGACGAGCGGGTCGTCTCCGATCGCTTTCGCGCCTATGCGACAGCGGAGGAAGGCGCGCTCGACTACCTCACGCTGCTCGACACGCGCTACGGCGAAGCGCTCGATGCCGCACGCTCCGGCGACCCCGCGGGGTTCGTGCGCGGCCTCAAGGCGCGCGGCTACTTCACCGGCCACGAGGGCCGCTATACCGCGAGCGTCACCGCCCTCGCCCGTGAAATGGCGGGGCTCGAGCTCGGTACCGGGAGCGCTCCCCTACCCACGCTCGATGCGCGCGCGCTCTTCGCGCAGGCGCCCTCCGGCGATCCCTTCTCCGAGTCGTCCGCTAGACCCCCTGCTCCCTACGTCGATCCGCTCTCGATGATCGACGCCCTCGCCCGCTCGGCGCTGCAGATCGCCGGCAACGGGCGCGACCGCGACCCCGCGTAGAGTCCTAAACGGCCAACCCCAACGCGGCGCAAGGCCCCGCGACCGCAGTCGAGTCAATAGTTTGGACCCCGAAGTGAGCAGCACCGAGGGCCGCGGCGCGAGCGGAGAGCTCCCCCCACACCACGCATTTCGGAACGTGCTTTGGGCGGAGAGGCGATATTGACTACCGCCGTGAGTCTTTTCCGCGCCGTATCGCCCCTTCCTTTCCGTTCCCGTGGATCGAGCTCCTCCCGAGTCGGCTCCTCACGCCGAGAGCGCTCGTGGACCGAAGCGTGCGCCGTCCCCGCACCGGTGCTCGCCTGTCTCGTGCTCCCGGTGCTGGCCGCGTGTGACGCGGGGACGACTGCGTGCGATGCGGGCGAAGCCTGTGACGGGACCGGGGGGTCGCCGAATCCGACCGCGACCTGCCCAGCCCCCGATTCGGACTTCACGCGCCGCGATTCGAGCGAGCTGTTCGACGCACCCTCGGTGCCGCGCTTCGATTTGTACCTCCCCGAGCAAGCGTGGGCCGACCTTCAGAAAAACGCGCAGGACGAGGAGTACGTGGAGGCGTTCGCGTGCTTCGACGGTCGGGCGATCGGCACCGTCGGCATGCGTTTCAAAGGCGCCTACGGCTCGCTCTATAGCTGCTTCGAGACCGGCGTGAACCTTTGCCGCAAGCTCGGGATCAAGCTGAAGTTCGACAAATACGATCCGGACTTGCGCTTTTTCGGCCTGAAGCGCCTAAACTTCCACGGCTATCGTTGGGACGACACGTACATCCGCGAGCGGCTCGCCTACGACCTCTATCGCGAGATGGACATCGTCGCACCGCGCGTCTCCTGGGCCGTGCTCCGCGTGAACGACGAGGTATTGGGGCTCTACGGCATGGTCGAACAGATCGACGGGCGCTTCACCGACAATCGCTGGCCGGACAACGGAGACGGCAACCTGTACAAGGAAGCCTGGCCGGTACGGCCCGACCCCGAGTGGGTCCTCTCGAAGCTCGAAACGAACGAGGAGGTCGGCAACATCGACGCGTTCCTCGACTTCGCGGAGGCGATGACCGACGCCGAGCCCGACGCGCTCCGCAGCACGCTCGCCGGGTACATGGACCTCGACGCGTTCGCCCGCTACATGGCCGTCGACGACGCGATCATCAACAGCGACGGCATCACCACCTTCTACACCACCGAAGACGCGACCTGGTCCGGCAATCACAACTTCTATTTCTACGAAGAAAGCCCCACGCGCTTCACCCTGATCCCGTGGGACCTCGAGTCCACGCTCATGCGCAACTCCGGCTTCGGCAACGTGCCGCGATGGACGGAAAAGCCGGACGACTGCTCGCTTTCGTATCCCGTTTGGGGCGGCATCAGCCTCGCGCTCGCGCCGGGGTGCGATCCGCTGTTCCGGGCGCTCGCCCAGGATCTCACCGAGTACCGCAAGGCGGGAGAAGAGCTGCTCGACGGGCCGTTTTCCGAAGCGGCCATGCTCGCCGCCATCGACCAGCACGTGGCGTTCATCCGCGACGAGGCGGCGGCCGATCCCAACGGTCCCGGCCTCACGATCTTCGAAGGCGCCCTGTCCGAGCTGCGCCAGGAAATCCCCGCGCTGCGCGCCCGCTTCGCGCGGCTGCTGAGCGGCGAGACCTGGAAACCGGTCGCGATCGATCCCACCGCGGTGACCGGATTCGAGGATCAGGACGACTTCGGGCTCGTCGACGGCTCCGTGCTCGTCAAAAACCCGAACAGCACCTTCACGGTGTCGGTGAATCGCCACGCCCCGATGCGCGGCGAGCAGGAGCTGCTCATGAGCTTCGACTTCCGGAACGAAGTCGATCCTTGGCAACAATGGGCCGTCTACGGCGTTCCGCTCTCCACCGGCGCCCACGACGTGCGTTCGCTCACGGGGCTCCGGCTCTGGGTGCGCTCCGACCAGACGCGCACGCTCCGGCTCGACCTCGACAGCCCCGAAAGCTCCGAAAGGGACGCCGGGATCCGGATCGGCTGGGACATCGTGGTCACGGAGGAAGCGCGGGAGGTCGAGGTCTCCTTCAGCAACGCACGCGTGGCCGACTGGGTGACCGCGGAAGGGCGCGACCCCGGCGACGATCCGAACGATATCTTGCGCACCGTCAGCGGTCTGTTCTTCGCGCCCCAATGCGTCGGGCGGGGCGATTCGGGGCAGCTTCCCGAGGGTACGAGCGACAGCGGCTTCGTCGCCATCGACGACATCGAGTTCTTCTGAGCCCGCTCGAGTACCTGGTTTCGCCCTCCGCAGCTGCGGCGTCGCTTCCCTTCACTCGGCTCGAGAGCGTCCCGTGTGCGAGCGAACCGAGCATGCGGCGTCGGTTCGCCGGAAGTGGCCTCCAGGCTCGTTTCGCAGGGGCGGCTCACGCCGCGCCTCCCCACCGAATCGACCTCGGCGGGTCATTTCCCCGACGCGCACCCTCGGCTCGGCGCCACCTTGGCTCTGCGCGCTTGACAGGGGGCGCTCGGGTCCCGAGGCTTTCGGGCGTGAACCTCTACGAATTGGAAGCGAAGTCGCTCGAAGGCGAGGCGGTGCGTCTCGATCGCTTTTCGGGCAAGGTGACGCTGCTCGTCAACGTGGCCAGCGAGTGCGGGTACACGCCGCAGTACGCAGGCCTCGAGCGCTTGCACCGCAAGTACGCCGCGCGCGGGTTCTCCGTGCTCGGCTTCCCGAGCAACGATTTCGGCGGCCAGGAGCCGGGGTCGCCGGAAACGATTCGCGCGTTCTGCACGTCCAAGTACGACGTGACCTTCCCCTTGTTCGAGAAGGTGCAGGTCAAGGAAGGTCCGGGGCAGTCCGCCGTGTATGCGGCGCTCCGCGCGGCGTCGGGCGAGCTTCCCGCGTGGAACTTCGGCAAGTACCTGATCGGGCGCCGCGGAAACGTCATCCGCTTCTTCCCCTCGAAGGTCGCCCCCGAAGATCCGGAGCTCGTCTCGGCGCTCGAGGCGGCCCTCGAAGAAGCGCCCTGAACGTCGCTCACGAAGCGCCCGGATTTCGGGCTTCCGGGTCGAAAACGGCCGCTCGCGTCATCGTGCCATCTTTGCCGGTCGTGCTCACGATGGCGCTGCACTCGCCCTGCGCGCCGAACGCGAGCTCGTCTCCCTCGGCCGCTTCGATCTCATCGCCTCCGGCGTCGGCCCGAATCTAGGCTAACCGATGCTTCGGTTTCGTCGCCTCCGGCGTCAGTCCGAAATCTAGGCCCAATCGACGCTTCGGTTTCGTCACCTCCGGCGTCGGCCCGAAATCTAGGCTAACCGACTTTCATGGATCCGCTGGTCGAGCTCGCCGTCGCCGCAGCCGCCTGGTTCCTCCTCCACGCCGCCGTTGCGGGCACCAGCCTTCGTGCGCGGCTCATCGCTCGCTTCGGCGAGCTCGGCTACCGCGTGGCCTTCTCGCTGTACTCGATCGCGCTCCTGGTGATTCTGATCCGCGCGTACGGCGCGGCCCCCTGCGCGCCCCTTTGGACGCCACCGCGCGCGCTGCGCTCCTTGCCCATCGCCGTCATGCCGCTTGCGTTCGTGCTGCTCGCGGGCGCGTTCCTGACGCCGAATCCCGGCGCGGTCGGCGCCGAGCGCGCGCTCGAGCGCGCCGACGTGGCACGGGGCGTCATGCGCATCACGCGTCATCCTTTCCTCTGGGGAGTGGCCCTCTGGGCGGGTGTGCACTTGATCGTCAACGGCACGCTGGCCGCGGTGCTCTTTTTCGGCAGCATGCTGCTCACGGCCCTCGTGGGAACCCGCGACATCGATCGCAAGCGCAGCCGGCAGTACCCCGAAGCCTGGGCGCGCTACACGGCCGTCACCTCGAACGTGCCCTTCGCGGCCGTGCTCTCGCGTCGCAATCGCATCGTCCTGCGCGAAATGCTCGCCCCCATCGTCGCCGGCCTGCTCCTCACCGCGCTCCTGCTCCTGTTCCACGCCCGCCTCTTCCGGGTCTCGCCGCTGCCGTGAGCACGCGGCGGTTCGGTGAAGCACACGCGAACGCCGAAGGCAGCGCGCCCTGGACGCCCCGTGCGCCAAATCCGCCCGTGCGCCGTGCACACCGCCGCGGCGAGTCGGTCACAAATGCCGGAGCCGAGCGCGCAAAGAGCGCTTCAGCGGCGAATCCATCCGCGCGCCGAGCACACCGTCGCGGTGAGGCGATCCCGAACGCCATCGCAGAACCGGAGCGCGCGCCTGGTGAAGACCGTGCGCCGTGCACGCCGAGCGCACCGGCGACCTGCCGCGCCTCGTTGCCCGGTGCGCCCCCGCACTGGTGCACGCGGGCTGCCGCGGGGCAGCCCCAAACACCAACGCGTGAGTTTCTCGGAAACACGCGAGCTCTCAGAAACGCGCAAGGTTCTCAGATCGCGCACGAGCTCTCAGAAAGAGGCGCAATGACTGCGCGTCACCGTGGAGACCGCGCACACTTTCGTCCGATTCCGCCACATCTTTTCGTCGCTGAAAGATCGGGGCGACCGCCGTGCATCGAGGGCGCGCGCACGCGATTGCTGAGCCGCTTCCGAGCTGATACGGACGAGATTCGAGCAAAGGTGTTTCTGCCGATGTCCCTCCGTAATCGCGTGCGTGCCCTTCTGACCGTCCCAGCTCTCCTCTTGGCTGCTGCGCCCGCCGCCGCGGCTTGGACGCCGAACGTCAACTATGGGGGTGGGTTGCGTATGGATCTCTACGTTCCCAACGAGGTCGACGAATCGCCGGGCATCGTCGTCGTCCTGCATTACTGCACGGGCACGTCGGAGGCCGTCTATTCTTGGTTCCAATCTCTCGCGGATCAGCACGGATTCCTCCTGATTGCGCCGGACGTCGGTGCTGCCGAGTGTTGGAACGCGACACCTGCGCGGAGTGGGGAGGCCGCAACCATCGTCCGAATGGTCGAATGGACGATCGAGCAGCACGATGCAGATCCGCGCCGGGTCTTCGCCGCAGGCGCTTCGTCGGGCGCGTGCATGACGAACGCCCTGCTCGCTGCTTATCCAGACGTGTTCGCCGCAGGATCCGTGCTGGCAGGGGTGCCTGCCGGCGCCTGGACGAGCGGAAACTCGTGCAACGGAGTCTGCAGCAACGATCCGCCCAACAGGACTCCCCAACAATGGGGCGACATCGTGCGGAACGCCTACCCCGGCTACACGGGGCCACGTCCACGCGTTCAGCTCTTTCACGGCACGGCAGACATGACTCTCAGGTACTCGATGCTCGCCGCGGAAGTCGCGCAATGGACGAACGTGCTCGGGTTGAGCGATATGCCGACGTCCACGGAGCAGAACGTTCCGAAACAGAACTGGACGCGAACCAACTACGCCGATGACTCGGGCACGGTAATGCTGCAAGTGTCCGTCGGCCAGGGCGTTGGACACGACATCACGAGTCACAACCTCTGGACTGACATCGTCGCGTTCTTCGGACTCGATCAGGACCCGCCGCCTGGTGGCGGTGAGGGCGGTCAGGGAGGTCAGGGAGGCAGCGGGGGTGCTGGAGGCGGCGGGGGCTCTGCAGGCGGTCCCGGCGGCGGTGGCGGCGACATGGGCGGGAGCGACGCCGGAATGGGCGGCGCGGCAGGCGGCGCTGGGGGCACGACGGGCGGAACAGCGACCGGCGGTGCAGCCGCGGGCGGCACGGCGCAGGGCGGTACCGCGCCGGGCGGGGCCGGCGGAATGGGCACCGGCGGAATGGAGGCCGGCGGCACGGCACAGGGCGGCGCGCCCACTGGTGGGAGTCCGCCCGCCAGCACCGGAGGCAGCAGCACGGGCGGCGCGACGAGCCCTGCGAGCGGCGGCGTTCCGGGTGCGGGCGGCACCGTTCGAGGCACGGGCACGTCTGCCGGAAGCCCGAGCTCGGCGGCC
>QGUH01000918.1 GCA_003242355.1 Pseudomonadota bacterium | reverse complement strand
GGTGCCCCCGGCGAAACGGGAAACGGAAGGCATGCCTGACGGGAGTGACGCCATCAGCGATTGGCCGATCCTCAATGCGCTGCTCAACGTGGCGAGTGGCGCTTCCTGGGTCAGCGTTCATCACGGAGGGGGCGTGGGCATCGGGTTTTCGCAGCACGCGGGTCAAGTGAGCGTCGCCGACGGCACCGAGCGCGCCCGTCGTCGCCTGGAGCGCGTGCTCACGAACGATCCCGCCATCGGCGTGTTGCGCCACGCCGACGCTGGATACGAGGCCGCCTTCGCCGCGGCGCGCGCACACGGGCTTTCGATCCCGATGGCCGAGGAGTGAGCGCGGTGCGCATTCCGTTCACGGCTCCCCCCGCCTGGCCCGAGCGGCGCGCGGGCAGCTTCGCGCTCGAAAACGTGCAATTCGAGCCGGAGGGCGCCCAAGTCGCCCTGCTCGGGCTTTCGGACGACGCGGGCGTGCGCCTCAACGGAGGGCGCCCCGGCGCGGCCGCGGGCCCGGCGGCGTTCCGAGCTGCGCTCGCGCGCTTCGGAACGCCGTGGGACGGGCGCGCGGGAAAGGCGATCACGCCGCGTGTGTTCGATGCGGGCGACCTCGTTCCTGCCGAGGGAGGATCCGCCGAAGCACTCGTAGAAACCCACCGACGGGCCCTCGAATGCGTGCGTGCTCTTCACGACCTGGGCGCAGTGGTGGTCGCCGTCGGAGGCGGCCACGATCTCACGCTTCCCGCCGTCACCGCGCTCGCGCTTCGCGAAGGTCGCGCGCTCGGCGGCGTCAACGTCGATGCCCACCTCGACGTCCGGGCACGCATCGGGTCCGGGATGCCGTTTCGCCGGCTGATCGAGGGAGGTCATCTCGCGGGCGAACGCTTCGTCGAGGTCGGGCTCGGCCGCTTCGTGAACGACCAGAGCGACACCGCGTGGGCGCTCGCCCAGGGAGCGCACCTCTTGTACGCCGACGAGCTCCCCGAGCGTCAGGCGCTCGTTCCCTCGGTGTTCGACGCCGCGTTCGCGGCGGGGACCGGGTTCGTGAGCATCGATCTCGACGCGATCGATCAGGCGTTCGCTCCCGGCGTGAGCGCCCCCAATCCTCACGGTATCGACGTCGCGCTGGCCGCGCGCTTCGCGGAAGCCGCGGGGCGCGATCCGCAAGTGCGGCACTTCGACTTGATGGAGCTTTGCCCGGCTCACGACGAGGGCGGTCGAACCGCCCGCGTCGCGGCGTACCTGTTCATGAGCTTCGTGGCCGGCCTCACCGAGCGACCGCGATGAGCTTCTGGATCGAAAACGCGCGCGTCGTTCCGGGAGACGGGAGCCTGGCGTTGCCCCGGGCAGCGGTGCGCGTCACCGGGGATCGCATCGAGAAGGTGACGCGCGTTCCGGACGACGACGGAGCCGAGCGCATCGATGCGCGCGGACGCGTGCTCATGCCGGGCTTCGTGGACGCGCACACGCACGCCCTGTGGGCTGGAGACCGACTCGACGAGTTCGAGCAGCTCCAACGAGGCCGGAGTTACGTCGAAATCCTCGCGAGCGGCGGCGGCATTCTGTCCACCGTGCGTGCGGTGCGCGCGGCGTCGGAGCAAGAGCTCGCGGATCGGCTCGTGGCGCGGCTGAACGTCATGCTGCGCGAAGGCACGACGACGGTCGAGGTCAAATCGGGCTACGGGCTCGATACGGCCACGGAGCTCAAGATGCTGCGCGCGATCCGCGCCGCGGCGGCCCGATCGGACGTTGCCGTCGTCCCCACGGCGCTGCTCGGTCACGCGCTCGATCCGGACCAGCCCGACCTCGTGAATCGGGTGCTCGGCGAGACGCTGCCCGCCGTGCACGCCGAGTTTCCGACGATCGCGGTGGATGCTTACTGCGAGCGGGGTGCGTGGTCGCTCACGGATTGCCGCGCCTTGCTCGAACGCGCCCGGGCGCTCGGTCATCCCCTGCGCCTCCACGCCGATCAGTTCTCGGCGCTGGGCGGCCTCGACCTCGCCGTCGAGCTCGGCGCGCAGAGCGTCGACCACTTGGAGGCGACCGCGCCCGAGGGGCTCGCGCGGCTCGCTCGCTCCCGCACCGTCGGCGTGATCCTGCCCGCGTCGGGATTCCACCTCGACGATCGTTACGCCAACGCCCGCGCGTTGCTCGACGCGGGGGGCCGGCTCGTGCTCGCGAGCAATTGCAACCCGGGCTCGGCGCCGACCTCGTCGATGCCCTTCGTGATTGCGCTCGCCGTGCGCAAGCTCGGTCTTCGCGTGGACGAAGCGATCCGGGCCGTTACCGCGGAGCCTGCCGCTCTGCTCGGTTTCTCCGATCGCGGCCGCATCGCTCCCGGCATGCGCGCGGATCTGATCCTGCTCCGCCACACCGACGAGCGCGCCCTCGCGTACGAGCTCGGAGGTAATCCCGTCGATCTCGTGATCGCCGGAGGGCGGCCCGGGGGCCCATCCCCGGGATCGGCCTCCCCCTAGAGCACAGCAGGGTTAGGAACGCCCCGAAAAACGCGGAAAAAAGGGCG
>QGUH01000917.1 GCA_003242355.1 Pseudomonadota bacterium | reverse complement strand
GCTCCCGGGCCAGTTGTTCGACCACACGGGCTTTTTGGGCGCCGCCACCCCCCCCCCCCTCCCGAGGTCGCCCCCGGCGGCAGCGACTCCGCCGAGCTCCACAACGTGGCGGAGCTTCTCCTCCACGCCGGCCGGTCCCTGCCGCACGTGATGATGATGCTGGTGCCAGAGGCCTGGCAGCAGGACCCGGCGATGCCCCAGCACAAGCGCGACTTCTACGAGTACCACTCGTGCCTGGTCGAGGCCTGGGACGGCCCCGCCGCGCTCGCGTTCAGCGACGGCAAGCGTATCGGCGGCATTTTGGACCGCAACGGGCTGCGCCCCGCGCGCTGGACCGAGACGAAAGACGGTCTCGTGGTGCTCGCGTCGGAGACCGGCGTGCTCGACATCGCGCCCGAGAACATCGCCCGCAAGGGTCGACTCGAGCCGGGCCGCATGTTCCTGGTCGACCTCGAGCAGGGACGCATCGTCGAAGACGAGGAGATCAAGGACGCGATCTGCAAGCGGCGGCCCTACGGCAAGTGGATCCGCGAGAACAAGATCGCGCTCGATGCGATCGAAGCGGCACCGCCGTCGATCTCGTATCGCGAGACGACCACGTTGATCGAGCGGCAGAAGATCTTCGGCTACACGCAGGAAGACCTGCGCATGCTGATGGCTCCGATGGCCGCGAACGGCGAGGAAGCCGTCGGATCCATGGGCACGGACACGCCCCTCGCCGTGCTCAGCAACGAGCCGCAGCTCCTGTTCAACTACTTCAAGCAGCAGTTCGCCCAGGTCACGAACCCCGCGATCGACCCGATTCGCGAAGAGCTCGTGATGAGCCACAAGGCGTACATCGGCGGCGAGGGCAACCTGCTCGACGAGCTGCCCGATCAGGCGCAGATGCTCGAGCTCGAGACGCCGGTCTTGACCAACGCGGATCTGGCGAAGCTGCGGGAGACGCACCTGCAACAGGTGCGCAAACCGCCGACGCTCTCGATGTTGTTCCCGGTCGCCGAGGGCGGCGCGGGATTGAAGGAGGCGCTCGACGAGCTCTGCCGTCAGGCGTCGCTCGCGGTGCTCGACGGCCACGGCCTGCTCATCCTGAGTGACCGGGGAGCGAACGAAGAGCTCGCGCCGGTGCCCAGCCTGCTCGCCACGGGCGCGGTCCACCACCATTTGATGCGCAACGGGACGCGCATGCGGGTGGGCATCATCGTCGAGACCGGCGAAGCGCGCGAGGTGCACCACTTCTGCCTGCTCATCGGCTACGGCGCGGGCGCGGTGAACCCGTACGTCGCGTTCGAGACCATCGAAGCGATGGTGCGCGACGGCGTGCACCCGAACATCAAAGACGCCGAGGTCGCGAAGAAGAAGTACATCAAGGCGGTCAACAAGGGCTTGCTCAAGGTGATGAGCAAGATGGGGATCAGCACGCTCCAGAGCTATCAGGGCGCGCAGATCTTCGAGGCGATCGGCCTCTCACCGGAGCTCGTGGATCGCTACTTCACCGGCACCGCGAGCCGCATCTCCGGAATCGATCTCGACGTTTTGGCGGAGGAGTGTCGGCGACGCCACGAGCGCGCTTTCCGCAAGGTGACCTCGTCGGCGCTGATGCTCGACCTCGGCGGCCAGTACCACTATCGCGCCCAGGGGGAGAAGCACCTCTGGAACCCCACCACCGTGGCGCGGCTGCAGCACGCCGTGCGCATGGAGGACGTCAAGAGCTACCGGGAGTACGCCGATTGCGTCAACAACCAGGGTAATCACCCGGTCACCCTGCGTGGCTTGTGGGAGTTCGTGCCGCGCGGCGAGCCCGTTCCGCTCGAGGAGGTCGAGCCCGCGAGCGAGATCGTCAAGCGCTTCGCGACTGGCGCCATGAGCTTCGGCTCGATCAGCGCCGAGGCGCACGAGACGCTGGCCATCGCGATGAACCGCATCGGCGGGCGGAGCAACACCGGCGAGGGCGGCGAGCGCGAGGAGCGGTTCCGCCCCGATCCGAACGGCGATTCGCGGCGCAGCTCGATCAAGCAGGTCGCCTCGGGACGCTTCGGCGTGACGACGCATTACCTCGTCAACGCCGACGAGTTGCAAATCAAGATTTCGCAGGGCGCCAAGCCCGGTGAAGGCGGCCAGCTCCCCGGGCACAAGGTGGACGCGATCATCGCGAAGACGCGCCACTCGACGCCCGGCGTGACGCTGATTTCCCCGCCGCCGCACCACGACATCTATTCGATCGAGGATCTCGCCCAGCTCATCTTCGATCTGAAGATGGTCAATCCGCAGGCGCGGATCAGCGTCAAGCTCGTCGCCGAAGCCGGCGTCGGCACCGTCGCGGCCGGCGTCGCGAAGGCGCACGCCGACGTGATCCTGATTTCGGGCCACGACGGCGGCACCGGCGCTTCCCCGCTCACCTCGATCAAGCACGCGGGCGTGCCCTGGGAGCTCGGCATCGCCGAAACCCACCAGGTGCTGGTCAAGAACGATCTGCGCAGCCGCGTCATCCTGCAGACCGACGGGCAGATGCGCACGGG
>QGUH01000916.1 GCA_003242355.1 Pseudomonadota bacterium | reverse complement strand
GGACGAGGCCGCGCGCGCGCCAGGGGCCGGGCACGTTCAGCGTCGGCGATCGGCGCGTCTCGGGCGCGCGCGCGGCCTCGTCCTTGTCGAGCGCCGGAGGAACGCTGCTGTGGCGCACCCGCGGCGGCAGCGAAAATGCCGTCGCCAGCGAGCGGGAGAGGAGCCCGTAGACGGCGTCGGTCAGCGCCCGGGGGTCCGCGAAGCGGACCTCGGTCTTCTGCGGGTGCACGTTCACGTCCACGAGCTCGGGCGGCAAATCGAGGTACGCGACGCCGCGCGGGTAGCGCCCGCGCTCGAGCACGCTGCCGTACGCGTGCGCGATCGTCGACGCGATCGAGCGGTCGCGCACCGGTCTGCCATTGACGAACACGTGCAGATCGGCCGTACCGAGCCGCGCCGCCTCCGGCCGCGAGAGGAACGCCTCGAGCCGCAGCGGCCCGCGTTCTCCGCGGATGGGCGCGAGCGGCCCGTCTCCGAGCAGTTGCGCGACGCGATCGCGCCGGCTCTGGACCCGCAAGAGCTCGCGCACGCGCCGCCCGTCACGCACCAGCGTGAACGTCACGTCCGGGCGGGCGAGCGCCGCCTTTTCGACGACGTCCGTCACGTGGCCCGACTCCGTGGAGCTCGAGCGCAGGAACTTGCGGCGCGCGGGCACGTTGTAGAAGAGGTCCCGCACTTCGATGCGCGTGCCCACGGGCGCGCCCACGGGGCGCACCTCGATCACCCCGTCGACGCTCGTGACCTCCACCCCGGCGTCGGCGCCGCGTTCGCGCGTGCGCAGCGAGAAGCGGCTCACCGAAGCGATGCTCGGCAGCGCCTCGCCGCGAAACCCGTAGGAGCACACCTTCCCGAGATCCGAGACGCTCGTGAGCTTGCTGGTCGCGTGGCGCTCGAGCGACAGCCGGGCGTCGTCCTCCGACATGCCGAATCCGTCGTCTTCGACGACGATGCGCGTCACGCCCCCGCCTTCGATCTCGACATCGACCCGCGTGGCCTCTGCGTCCAGCGCGTTCTCGACGAGCTCCTTCACCACGCTCGCCGGGCGCTCGGCGACCTCGCCCGCTGCGATCTGGCTCGCGAGCTCCGGCGGCAGGACCCGGATCCGAGGCACGGCGCCAGGCTAACACGCGGCGTGCTCCTGCGGGATGCGGTGCGAAGCGGCGCGGGACCTCACGCCGCGTCATGGGCGTGGCGCCTCCCGGCTCTCCAATGGCAGCTCCAAACGACGGCCGCGCCGAAATACGCACCCGCTTGCGGCGCGGAGCAAGCCAGCGCGCTCGGCGGCTAGAGCAAACCGGCGCGCTCGGCGGCCTCGGCGATGCCGCCCCCGGTCCACGCGTCGGCGGAGAGGACGTGATCGGCGGCCGCTTTCACCGAGTCTGGCGCCTGGCCCATCGCAAACGAGCAGCCCGCGCGCTCGAGCATGGGAATGTCGTTGACCCAGTCGCCCACCGCCACGATCTCGTCGAGTGTGATGCCGTAGTGCGCCGCGAGCCACTCGAGGGCGGTGCCTTTGTCCACCCGCGCCGCGCGCGCGATCATGCCCCACAGGCCGCCGTCTTCGGGGCGCTGGAGGGCGAAACACGCCGCTTGGAGCAACGTGCCGTGGTGCTCGCGCAGAGCTTCGTGAGCGCTCGCGATTTGATCCTCGGTGCCGAGCGCTACCAGCGCCGCGACCTTTTCCTCGTAGCCGAAGCGATCGGGGTCGAGCACGGTTTCGACCTCGACGGTGTCTTCGGACCACGTCGCAAGGTAGGGCAGGTACGGCTGCCCGTTCGCGTCGTAGTACAGGCGGTCGCCCGCGAACGCGAACACCGTGGGCCCCGTGCGCTCGAGCAGCCTACAGAGTGTCGCGAGCGCTTCTGGTGGGAGCGGCGCCGTCGCAAGCTCGCGGTGCGTCCCCGAATCGACGATGTGGCTGCCGTCGATGCAGGCGACCGGCTCGCACAAACCGAGCTCCATCGCGATCGCGCGCGTGCCCGAGTACATCCGACCGGTACACAGCGTGACGGGAATTCCACGCCGCTCGAGCTCGCGAATCGCTGCGACATCGCGGGGCGCGATGCCGCCATTGATGCCGAGTAGCGTCCCGTCGATGTCGGTAACGAACGCGCGGTAGGCCAGCGGGTCCGCTCCTCCCCCCCGGATCGAGCGTCAACCCTGCGCGACTGCCGGTTCCGCGCTGGGCGGATACACAGAAACGCGCTTCTTCGTCTTGCTGTCGTGCTCGTAGCTGACGATGCCGTCAACGAGCGCGAAGAGGGTGTAGTCGCGACCCACGCCGACGTTCCGGCCCGGATTGATGGTTTGCCCGACCTGCCGGACCAGGATGCCACCGGCGCGAACGAACTGTCCGCCGTAAACTTTCACGCCGCGGTGCTGCGGGTTGGAGCCACGGCCGTTGCGCGTCGAGCCGCCGCCTTTTTTGTGTGCCATGGTTCAGCCTTTCACTCCCGTGATGCGCACCGCCGTGAAGGCCTGGCGGTGGCCGGCCTTGCGGCGCGAGCGCTTGCGCCGCCGG
>QGUH01000915.1 GCA_003242355.1 Pseudomonadota bacterium | reverse complement strand
CCTGCCCCCGACCGTTGTTGGCGGTACCCCTTCCCCCGTTTTTTTTTTCAGCGGGCATCGACGTTGGACCCCCCGCATTTAGGCTTATGGCTTCGGGTTGGTGGCGTTCATGCGAGGGAGGCGAGCAGCCGCCGCCATGGCCTTGGCGCTGGCGTATCGGCGGTTGGGCTGGCGAGACAGGTTATCCACGACCACGACTCTGGCGCGCCTGAATTGCCCGCTCGACTGCTTCGCAGGAATCACCCCACCCCTATCAGATAGATCTGCACAAAAACGCACGCGACGCACGCTATCCCACTCCACGCGTTTGGAGTCTGCGGACGGCGCCTGCGAGTAAGCGCTGGGCGCGCTCGATTGCCTCCATGCGTTTGCGGAATTCATGAAAGGTTTCCTCTATTTCCGTTGGCATATGGTCGATGTCTTCGGCGTGGCCGACCAGGTGTTGTCGGACCCTGGATAGGAGCACGACGTTTTGCACGCGGCCGCCGTGCATTTTTTTTCTGAGATACGGTCTCAAACGCCGGTAAGCAGTTGTGCGCACGACGCCCATCAGTTGGGCGGCCTCGACCAGTGTGATCCATGTGCGCGCCAGGCGCGCTCGTGGTGTGGCCATGCTCACTCGCCCTCGTTCTCGTTCTCGTTCTCGTTCTCGTTCTCGTTCGCGGGCCCCAGATCGATCTCCAGATCGCCCAAAATCAGCCGTATTCTCCGCTCGTGCGCGGCCGCGCGCGTCTCGCCACGCGGACGATGGGGGGGGGCCGTTTCGTTCCAGGCAGAGCAGGCGCGCGCCAGTAGAGCGCGACTCTGCTCGTCAGCCGCGTCAAACTGCGCCTGGCGCGACGGGTTCCGCTTGTCCCGCTGCTCGTTTCTCAAGTTAGCGAACAGCTGCGCCGGCGACAGTTTGTGCGGGTTGTGGCGCAGCATGGTCCGCCCAGCTGGGGTCAGGTGCCAGAGCGCCGCAATCGAGCCCCCGTCTGGGGAAAAATAGGCCTCCAGGGCCAGTTCGCAGAGCCGCCCCAGCTCGCCCCCCTCGCGCACCGCACGGAGCCGCCGTGACACTTCACCGAGCCTCGCCAGGCTGACAACGCTCCGCTCCACCGCCGCCGCCTGCCCCTCATGACTCGCGCTCGTTGGCCACGCCGTAGGCGTGCCTGGCGCACCCGTCCGGCGCAGACGAAACGGAGATAGAGGGGGCACCAACGCTGCTATCTGCCGCGCGCGCCCCACGCTCCGCGCCCCGACACGCCACCCTCGGCCACCGCACGACGGACACACCGCGTCGCCCAACTGGGGGAGCTCGATCTCGAGCAACGCCAACAGGTCTGTCTGACCCTCGCTCGGCCGCTCCGGCGCGCGACCAGTGGCCGAGTCCACAAAGCCAGTGCCCGGCCGGTCCGTGGCCGGGTCGCCACCACACCGCCGGCACGCTACCGCCACACGCCGCCGTTGCTCCAGTAGCGCAATCGCACGCGCCGTCGCGCTCGCCGTATCGTGCCCCAACCCCCCCGTCCGGTAATACCAGCGCAGGAGCTCCTGATCGTCCCGACTGACCCAGACCCGATCGGCACCGTCGCGCCTGCGCCGCGCTCGGGGTTCACGTTTCGCTTGCGGCAGCATCCGTGCTATTCCTCCACCTCTCGTGCTCTACGCCCCCGCTGGGATGGTCCCGGCGGGGGCTTTTTTCTTCGCACCCACCCCCCAGCGCGTGAAGCGCGAGCAGCCAGCCACCCACGCGCGAACGAGGCCTCGGGGCCGGATGTCGCCGCGCTCTGGATACGCGATACCAACGCAAACTTCACAGGTTTCGCACACTTGGTACGGGCTAAGGCACCGACTCATTGACCGATTTTGAGGCGCCTCGCAAGCCACGGCAGCATCGCGCTGGCGGCCGACCCAGAGCGTGGGTTTGCCGAGGAACGTGCGCATGCTCTCCAGACACCCGGGGGCTCGATCCCGGAGCAGGTCCGAGGGGACCGGTGGTCCCTCTGGGGGACTGGTCCCTCTGGGGGACTCCGACGATCCCGTCCGGGACGGGTTCGGGACGGGTGGTGGAACCAGACATGCCCACCGGAGCGCGCAGGAGCCCGATTACGGCGTCGACGCGACCCGGACGATGCGTGAGACGTCCCAAGTAACGAAAACGCGCCCACGAGGCGGACAGGCGGCACGGCGAGGCAATCACCCATCGGGTGCGGCCGCCGCCGCGGTAGCCTACGCGGCGGTCTGAGATATCGGCCGAGGCCCCAGCGCCACCCGAGCCCCCGTCACCCTTACTGGACCGGGGGCTCGTTCCGGGCGCTACGCGCCCGATAGACGAGCTTTCGCGGCCGCATGGCTCCCTAGCGCCGGCGCGCCCCGTCCGCTCCGTATTCGGCCTCCTGCGCGCCGCACGGGGCGGTTTTGCGGGCACCCGTCCGTCTACGCCCCAGTGGGGCTGACGACCGGGACGCGCGGAGCTCTGTCCCGTGGCGTTGCAAGCCGGCTCGATGGGTCGTGCTTCGCCGCGCGCGCGCGCGCGTAGAT
>QGUH01000914.1 GCA_003242355.1 Pseudomonadota bacterium | reverse complement strand
CTCGAGCTCCCCGACGCGACTCGCTTCGCTCCTCGCGCGCTCGCGTCCGCTCGCGGAGAAGTGACGTCGAAGTGAGTTCGTTTTGGCGAGGCCGCACTCGGGTTGCTCCGTATAGCAAAGCAACGTGCCGTTCCCGGGACGCGCCCCTGGTCCCTTCACGCCGAGAACGGCCCAAGGAGCCGCGGAGCACACGCCGGCGAAGTGGCCGAGGTTGAGCTCCCGCTCTGCTCCCCATTAGCCGCTCCCCATTAGCCGGGCGCCACTAAAGCCCGTGGCGGAGCGCCGCGCGTAGCGCGGCGCGCAGCAGGGCGCGGCCTTCGATCGTGCTGCCGCGTGACGCCGATAGGCCCCACGCCGCTCTCCCTTGCCCATTAGGCGGCGTCTACTCCGCTCCTCATCGATTGCGGGAGCGACCCTCGGCCCGCCGCCGGAGGGTGCTCCGCGGCGACGAGCCGTTCACGGCCGACCTCTCCGTCGCGACTCGCTCCGCTCCTCGCGGGCTCGCCGCCCGAGTGAAGCAGGCTCAGCTCACTCGCCCAGAGAAATGCGCGATCGGGTTCGGAGCTCAAGCATGCCGCGCGCTTGGCCGGGAGCGCCGAGGCTTGCGGCGAGCAGGGCGCTTTGCTCGCTGCGCTTCGCGAAGGCTGCGCCGGAGGCGAGCTCCACCTTGCCTTCGCCCGTGGACTGGAACTCGAGCAGGGTGCGGGGCGCTTCCGGAGGGAGACCGGCGAGGTCGAGCGTGGGCACCGCCGAATAGCGCTTGGTGTCCACGCGCAGCGTGACGCCCTCGGGCGAGATCTGCTCCACGGTGACGAGGCGATACGTCACGAGATCGAGCCCGAACGCCCCTTCCCGGCTCGCCACCATCCAGTATGCGCCGGCGCCCACGGGCTGGTCCGGGAACGGAATGGTCGCGACCGCAATCGAGTCGGCGAAGGAACGCAAGAGGTCGCCGAGACGCGCGTCGCCGCGACGGCCGAGATCGATCGCGTAGCCCGAGCCGGCGCCGTTCGGCAGAAGCTCGTAGGTGATCCGCGCGCCGGCGAGCGTCGCCACGTCGCGCTCGATCTCCGCCGGAGCGCCCGGAATCGCGACCTTCGCGCGCGTCACGCGCACCACCACGGGAACGGCGGACGCCGTCGCTTCGGCTCCCCCGGCGCCGCCGCCCTTCGGCTGCTGCGTCTCGAACACCACGCCGAGCTCCACCGGCAGCCCGCCCTGCCGCGGGTCCTGCTGCAGCTCCACGACGGCCGTGCCCGCCACGCGGGTTCCCGGCTTCGGTACGAACGAGAGCGCCTGCCGCGGCGGCGCGCCTTCGCTGCCGAGCGTGATCTTCGGCGGCGCTCCAACCTTCGCTTCGCGATCGGCAGCGCCTGGCGGAAAGATCCCGTTCGGCGGTGGGCCGCCCTCTTGCGTTCCGGCTGCGGGACGCTCGGCAGCCTTGGCATTCGCCGACGCCGCAGCCACGGCTTCGGCGAGCTCCGGATCGAGTGCCTTGACCGGATCTGCGGATTTCGGAGGTTCGGGCGCTCCGCTCGCGGGCGTCTCTTTTTCGTTCTTGCAGCCGACGAGCAGCGAGGCAGCAACCACGGAAACGACGACGAAGGAAACGCGAGCCTGCATCGTTTGGCCCCTATTTACCCATCCCACTCGGCCTGTCCAAGGGGCGGCACGGCGCGCCGTGCCCGCGGCAAAGCACCTCAGAACGGCGGCAAATCCGGAGGCGCGCCGAGCTCGGGACGCTGCGAGTGCGTGCCGTCGAGCGCGGGACGCGTCGCGGTCTCGGGCTCCTCCGTCTCGCCTTCGACGACCTGCCCGGGTAGAGGTGCCTGATCCGGCGATGCCGTGTCCGAGGGCACCGTTCCGTCGAGAAACTCTTCCTCCACGGCTTCGAGCTGATCGATGTGAGCGAGCAGGCCCGTCGCCGGATCGATGCGCGCGGTGACGATGCCGTTCGGACGCGGAAACTCCGTCACCGGCCGACCTTGGTGCGCCGCCTTCATGAACGCGACCCAGATCGGCAGCGCCGTCACGGCCCCCGATTCGCTTCCCCCGAGCGGCAACGCGTCGTCGTAGCCTACCCACGTGACCGCGACGAGCTCGGTGGAGTATCCGGCGAACCAGGCGTCTTTCGCTTTGTTCGTCGTCCCCGTCTTGCCGACGACCGGACGCCCGAGGCTCTTGGCGCGGACGCCCGTGCCCTGCTCGACCACGCTGCGCATCAAGCTCGTGACGAGATATGCCTCCTCGGGAGAGATCACGCGGCGCTTCGGCGGTTGCGGCGGCAGCGGGATTTCCTTGCCGTCGGAGCCCACGATGCGCTTGACGATGCGCGGCGGCTCGACCTCGCCCCCGGAAGCGAACGAGGCGTACGCGTTCGCGAGCTCGAGCGGCACCACTTCGTATGCGCCGAGGGCGAGCGACGGCGTCGGCGCCAGATGCGACTCGATGCCGAGCGCCTTCGCCCACTCGACGACGTTCGGCGCTCCCACCGCCGCGAGCAGCGCTTCCGCCGCGGCATTGTCG
>QGUH01000063.1 GCA_003242355.1 Pseudomonadota bacterium | reverse complement strand
CAAGGGGCCCCAGAGGCCCCGAATCCGGTCCCGTCGATCCGGGTCTTCACCGGGACGCTCGCGTTGCGCCGCGGCGACGTCGAGGCCGAGAACACCTGGATCGTGGCGCTCGCGCGCGAAAGCTCGCGGTTGCAGGAGCTCATCGATCGCTTGCTCGACTGGGGGCGGATGGAGAGCGGGATGCGCGAGTTCGTGATGCGGGAGACCGACCTCAGGTCCATCATCCAGGCCGCCGTGGAAGCGTTCGAGCCCGTGGCCCAGCGCCGGCCCGTGGATCTGCGCGTGCAGCTGCCCGCCGAATCGATCACGGTGCACGCCGACCGCGGCGCCGTCTCCGACGCGCTCTTCAACCTGCTCACGAACGCGTACAAGTACGGCGGGGACCCGGCGCGCATCGAGCTCTTCGCGGAGCCGACCGCGCGCGCCGTGCGCGTCACCGTGCGGGACAACGGCGCCGGCATCCCGAAAGTCGAGCACAAACGCATCTTCCAGAAGTTCTACCGAGTGGACGATCGCCTCTCGCGGGAGCGAGAAGGATCGGGGCTCGGCCTCGCCATCGTGAAGCACGTGATGCGCGCCCACGGGGGACGCGTGGAGCTCGAGAGCACCCAAGGGCGCGGGAGCTCGTTCACGCTCGTGCTTCCGCGGGGCGCGCGCGGGTGAGGAGCGACATCGTGGCAGCGAACGGAAAGAAGCACATTCTCATCGTCGAGGACGACGAGAGCATCACCCTCGGGCTCGAGATGAACCTGCGGGCGGAAGGATACGACGTGAGCGTCGCCTACGACGGCGAGACGGGCCTGGCTCGAGCCCTCGCCGGCGGCATCGACCTCGCCATCGTGGACGTGATGCTGCCCAAAGTGAACGGCTTCGAGCTGGTGCGCTCGGTGCGCGCTCGCGGCGAGAAGGTCCCCATCATCATGCTGAGCGCGCGCGGCGCCGAGATGGACAAGGTGATGGGCCTCGAGCTCGGCGCCGAAGACTACATCACCAAGCCCTTCGGTCTCGCGGAGCTGCTCGCGCGCGTGAAGGCGGTGCTGCGTCGGGACGGCATCGCCCGCGACAAGGGGGAAGAGGTCGTGCGCGTCGGAGAGCTCGAGATCAACGCCGCGACGCGCGAGGTGTTTCGGGCAGGAGAGCCGGTCAGCCTCACGGCTACCGAGTTCGACGTGCTCTGGTGCCTCGTCGAATCGTCGAATCGCGCCCTGTCCCGCGAGGAGATCCTGAAACAGGTCTGGGGCGAGGGCCATCACGGCACCCTACGCACGATCGACAATTTCGTGCTCCAGCTCCGGAACAAGCTCGAGCGCGACCCGGCGGAGCCGCGCTACCTGCTCACCGTGCGCGGCGTGGGCTACCGCTTCAGGACCTGAGCAGGCGTGCTATAAGCGTCGTCGGCGTGGATCCGACCCTGCTGCGTTCCTATTTCGCGACCGTTTACGAGTTTCCCACCGAGAACGGCATCGTGCGCGCTTCCCTCGACGGCGAGCTCGTCAAGGACGTGTCCACGTTGCCGGAGATCCTCCGAAGGGACTTCGCGTTGCTCACGGCGTACAACCCGCGGAGCATGCTCCTGCCGCGGCGGGTCAACGAGTCGCGCCATCAAGTGCTGCGCGACCTCTTGGTTTTCGGCGGGTACCGCGTGGAGCACTGCATCGGCTACGACGAGGACCCGGATGGCGTCTGGCGCGAGCCGGCCTGGCTCGTCCACGGCATCAGCCGCGAAGAGTCGATTCACATCGGGCGCACCTTTCGTCAGAACACGATCGTGTACTGCACGGGTGCGCGCCCCGAGCTCATCGTCACCGACGCCACCTGCGACGACATCGGGCGTACGTTCCAGGGCAACTGGCGCGTTCGCCAGTAACCGCGTTCGCCGGTAGCCGACCGCGTTCGCCGGTAACGTCTCGGCCGTGGTCCGGGGGAGCCCGGTGCAGCGGTGATATGCTGAGCCGGTGGTGCGGCGCGTGCTTGCGGCGCTCGTCTTGTTCGGCGTCTTGCCGCTCGGCGTGCTTGCGCTGTCGTTTCGCGCCGCCGACCTGTTCGGAGGGGTTTTGGGGCGCATGGCGGCCGTCGTCGGCGCGTTCGTGCGCGCGCAGGGCGTGCGGGACGCGGCGCGTTCGCCTCTTCCTCCCGCACCGATCGAGCCGCCCACGCCTGCGCCCACGGCGAGCGCCCAGGAGGCGCCTCCACTCGGCAAGCGCGTTGCCAAGTCGTCCAAGAAGCAGCGTCGCGGCGACGCCGATGCGCGTGCGCACGAACGCGTCGTGTTTCTCTCCGAGAGCACGGTGCTCGCGCTGGCGGAACGCGGTGTCCTTCCGAGCGCGACGCCGGTGCCCGCGGATGGAGTGCGTCCAGCAGGCCTGCGTCTTTCCGGGGTCAATGCACTCGGAGTGGGCATGCGCGACGGCGACGTGATCACATCGGTGCTCGGCGCACCCGCGACCTCGGTGGAAACCGTCGTCCAACGCGTGCTCGCGGCGCGAGCGCGTCAGGTGCGCGTCATTTCTGCCGAATTCTGGCGCGGTGCGGAGCGCTTCCGCCTCGCGGTGGAGCAGCCGTACATTGGCGACGTTCGGTCGGGGCGCGGGGGCGCGCCCGCCGAGCGCGGCGCTGCGCCTTGACACTCGTCGAGAGTGGCCCAACGATCCGCCGCATGAAGGCTCTGCTCCTCTCCGTGCTCGCTTCCGCGTTGGTTCTCGGCGTCGCCGCTCCTTCGTTCGCTTCGCCCGACAACCCGAGCTGCGGCGACGAAAAGAAAGACGAGAAGAAGGACGAGAAGAATCCCGCGCTCCGCTGAGCGTCGCGGCGCTCCGCTGGATGCGCGCCATCGCGGACGCAGCGCGCATCCACGCATCGTCGTGGGGGAGGGGTGACCCGATGCCGGCATCAGGGGTGTTGACGCCGCGGGAGCGCGCCGCCAGATTCTTTTTCGACGCATGGCGCGCACGGTTCATTGTGTTCACCTCGGTCGCGACGCCGAAGGGCTCGATCGACCTCCGTTCAAAGGTCCGCTCGGGCAACGCGTTTTCGAGAACGTCTCGAAGCAAGCGTGGCGGGCATGGCTCGAGCACTCGAAGATGCTCATCAACGAGTTCCGGCTCGACCTCACGAGTGAGCAGGGGCAGCGGATCTGGATGACCGAGTGCGAGAAGTTCTTCTTCGGCGAGGGCTCCGCGACCCCGCCCGATTTTCGCCCGGAGTCCTGAGGGCATGACCCGAGGGGCGCCGGAGTCGGTGCGGCGTTCGGCCGCACCTCACGAGCGGCCCGGGCGGATCGCGATCGTCGATCCCGACTCGGCGCACCGCGACACGCTCCGGAGCCTTCTCGAGCGCGAGGGGTTCGATGTCCACGCCGTCGAAACGGCGGCCGAGCTCAACCGCACCGACGCAGAGCACCGATTCGACCTCGTGGTTTCCTCGGCGGCCGTGCCCGGGCGAACCGTCGCCGATATCGTGGGGGACCTGCGCAAGGGCGATGCGCTCGCGCAGCCCCTCGTCATCCTGGTGGGGCGGGCAGCGGACGATCGGAGCGTGGCCGAGGGGCTCGCTGCCGGCGCGGATGACTACGTGTCGGATGTGGGGCGCCCGCTCGAGCTCTTGGCGCGCGTCCAGCTGCAGCTTCGCAACCGGCGCATGCTCGACGTCTTGCAGCGGGTGCGCAGCGAGCGCGACCTCTTGCAGAAGGACGCGCAGATCGATCCGCTCACGGGAGTGTTGAACCGCCGCTCGCTCGAACAGGCGATGAACGAGCGGTGTCGGGGGCGGAGCCGCTTCGGCGTGCTCTTCATGGACATCGACCACTTCAAGTCGATCAACGACCTCTACGGCCACGACATCGGCGATCGCGTGCTCGCGCTGATTGCGGGGAGCTTGCGTTCGGCGTTGCGCCCCGAGGATACGGTCGGGCGCTACGGCGGCGAGGAGTTCGTCGCGCTGATCGCGGACGCCGGCCTCGAATCGACGCGCCTCGTCGCGGAGCGCCTGCGCCAGCAAATCGAGATGCTGCCGCCGGTGGAGCGGGGCCCGAGCGGGGTCACGCTCAGCGTGGGGTGCACCGTGTTCGATCCCCAGAAACAGCGGGACAGTTGTGAGGAGCTGCTACGGCGCGCGGATGCAGCGCTTTATGCGGCGAAGCGGGGCGGTCGCAATCGCGTCGTCACGCTTCCGAGCGGGGCGTCGCCCGACGCGCTGCTGACGCCCCCGAGCACTCCCGTGCCGCGTTACGTCGAAGGCCCCGCGCTCGCGGCCGCCTGGGAAAAGAAGGCCTGACATGTCGTCGCGCTCTCTCGGGCTCTCCCCGTCGCTCTACGACTACCTGTACGGCTGGCAGAACGAGCCCTCGACGCTCGCGGCCCTGCGCGAGGAAACGGCGCGCATGCCCGGCGCGAGCATGCAGATCTCGCCCGAGCAGGGGCGGTTCATGGGCTGGCTCGTCGCGCTCATCGGCGCGCGGCGCTGTCTCGAGATCGGCGTGTTCACGGGCTACAGCTCGATCAGCGTCGCGCTCGCCCTGCCGGACGACGGGCGTCTCGTCGCGTGCGACGTGAGCGAGGAGTGGACGGCCATCGCGCGCCGGTACTGGGAGCGCGCCGGGGTGGCGCACAAGATCGAGCTGCGCCTCGGACCGGCGCTCGACACGCTCGCGGCGCTGCTCGCCGCGGGGCAGGCGCAGAGCTTCGATTTCGCGTTCATCGACGCCGACAAGGAGGCGTACCGCGAGTACTACGAGCGCTGCCTCGAGCTGCTTCGCCCGGGAGGTATCATCGCGGTCGACAACGCGCTCTGGGACGGCCGGGTCGCCGATCCGCGGGAAGACGCGCCCTCGACCCGCGCCATTCGCGCCCTCAACGCTTTCGTCGCCCAGGATCCGCGGGTGGACGCGTCGCTGATTCCCGTGGGCGACGGGCTCTTGCTCGCGCGCAAGCGCTGAGGCCGAACGCTCGGCGAGCTGCGGCAATCAGAGCGGCTCGATCCGGTACACCTGCCCGGTGAGCCGATCGGTGATGTAGGTGCGGCCGTCGGGGCCGATGGTGATGCCGGAGAGCGAGCCGGGCGGAAGCCCCGTGTCGAGCGTTCGCACGAGCGCTCCTTCGCGATCGAACGCATGGATGCGGCTCGTCGCGTTGTCCGTCACGTACAGGTGCCCGTGGTGGAACACCAGGCCGCTCGGCAGCTCGAGCGTGCCGGGAGGCACGAAGTCCTCGAGCGTGACTCCGGTCATGCGCACGGCCTTGTGGATGTGCTCGTTCGTGACGAGCGGCTCCGCCTCTTCGCCCGCCTTGGCGTCGAGTCGGGCGATGCGGCCGTTGCCGGTATCGGCGACGTAGAGCACGTCGCGTTCCTTGTCGTAGGCGAGGTGGCTCGGGATCTCCGGCTCGCGCTTGACCTCGCCTTCGACGTAGCGGAAGAGCTCGCCGTCCGAGTGATCCTCGCCGCCAATCTGGTGCGGCTCGTTGAAGTCGTAGCGATCGATCGCCCCGAGCTCCCCGTTGAAGGTCCAGTAAACGTTGTCCCGCTCGTGCGCGATGCCCATGCAGTACGGCGTCTCGTGCAGCATGTCGAGGTGCGTGCCGTTCTGGCCGGGCTCCGGCGGTACGCCGAAGATCGCGGGATCGGAGGACCAGAGCGTCGGGCCGTTGTAGTTCGTGGGCTGATCCTCGTAATTGGCGGTGCGCGCCTCGCCGCAGGTCGCCAGATTGCCGTTCGTGCCGAACGCGATCGACGTCGGGCGGCGCATGAAGTGCCACGCGTTCCCATCCTCTTTCATGGTGACGACCGGAGCGTCGCTGGTCGCGTCTTGGAGGAGCGCCACGTTTCCCACGAGCGCGGCGCACCCCGTCTGCACCGTCGTGGTGCAGGGTGCCTCCGTCGGGAAGCGCCGCAGGGTGACCCAGAGCTCGCCGTCGCGCAGCGGGTCGAACGCAAGAGCGGTCGCGGAGCGCTTCCCGGTCGGCGTGAACAGCGTGACGAGCTCGATCGAGTCGGCGCTCCCGTCCCCGGTACCGAGGGCTCGGTCGAGGCTTTCGGCCGGAGTGCCGGTCGGCGGGTTCCTCCGATCGTCCGGGCGTTCCATCGGGCTCTCGGGGCTATCGAGGGTCTCGGAGGAGCAGCCCAAAGACACGAGCAATAGCAGAGCGGTCGCGGTCCTCACGGCAGAAAGCGTGCGGCGACTCGCGTTGGGTGTCAAAACCGGCCAAATTCGAGCAATTTGGACGCCTTCTCCACCCGGGGTGGTGAGCGTCGGCGGCCCCCGCTGCGGCGTGTCCGGCGGGGCTCCGGCCCGGTGCGGGAGGGGCGGGCCCGGCTGCCGGCGCTCATCGGACGATTGTTCTCGAGCGCGGCCGACATTACACCATCGCCGTTCCGATGATTTCCGAAGAGCATCCCGATCGCCTCGTGCTCCACGTGGCCGGCATGGACCGACCCGGAGTGACCGCGCGCCTCATGCGCATCATCGCCGAGGACAACGCGGAGCTGGTCGATATCGGCCAGTCCGTGTTGCACGGCTACCTGGTGCTCTCGGCCATCGTGAACATCCCGCAGAACTCGCGGGCGCTGCGCCGCTTGCTCTTCGAAGCGGCGGAGCTCGGGATGCGTTTCGAGGTCACGCCGTTCCGGGGACCGCGCATCGATCCTTCTTACGCGACCCCGTCGGCCCTGTGCGTGACGGTTCTGGGCCCGTTGTCGAACGGCGTCGCCGCGGGGCGCATCGCGGGGTTCATGGCCGACAAGGGCATGAACATTCGCGAGATCCGCTCGCTCAGCGTGCGGGAGCTCACCGGGCTCGAGCTCATCGCGGATTTGCCGCCTGGCGCGGCGCTCACGGACACCGAGCTGGCCGAGCTCAGGGGCTCGTTCTTGAGCATGGGCGCAGAGCTCGGCGTCGACCTCGCGGCGCAGAAGGACGACCTGTTTCGGCGCATCAAGCGCCTGGTGTGCCTCGACGTGGACTCCACGTTCGTGCGCGGCGAGTTCATCGACGAGCTCGCGGAGCTCGCGGGGTGCAAGGAGAAGGTCGCCGAGATCACGGCGCGCGCCATGCGTGGCGAGCTCGATTTCCGCCAGGCGCTCATCGAGCGCGTGAAGCTGCTCGAGGGGTTGCCGCTCGAGCGCGCGATGACCTTGATGGACAAGATCGAGCTCACCCCCGGCGCCGATCGCCTGGTGCGCGCCTTGCGCACGCTCGGTTTCCGCATCGGCCTCGTGAGCGGCGGCTTCACGGTGTTCGTGGACGAGCTGAAGCGCCGCTACGGGCTCGACTTCGCCTTCGCCAACGAGCTCGAGATTCGCGACGGCAAGCTCACGGGACGCGTGCGCGGCACCATCGTCGACGGCGAGCGCAAGGCGCAGGTGCTCAAGGACATGGCCCAGGTCTACAACTGTCGGCTCGAGCAGACGGTGGCCGTCGGCGACGGAGCCAACGACATGCTCATGCTGCAGACGGCCGGGCTGGGCATCGCTTTCCGCGCGAAGCCCAAGCTCCAGGAGGTGGCCGACACGAGCCTGAATCATCAAGATCGGCTCGACACGCTGCTCTACCTCATGGGCTTCGACGCGCGCGATCTGCTCGAGGTCTGAGGCACGCCGAGATCCGAAGCGCCGCGCGCTCGGATTCGAGTCGGAGGCGGCGGCGCGGGCGACTCGACGAGCGTTTACGTCCGAGGCGTGGACACGTCACGCGGCGGTCGCGGGCGCTTCGACCAGCGCGGCTTCGGCCGCGCGCTGCTTCTCGTGGTCCGCGGCGATCAGGACGTAGAGCGACGGGACCACGAACAGCGTGAACAGCGTGCCGATGGCCATGCCACCGACGAGCACGATGCCGATCGAATTGCGCGCCATCGCACCGGGACCGCTCACGAGCGTCAGCGGGAAGTGACCGAGCACGGTCGCAATCGTCGTCATCAGGATCGGGCGAAGGCGTGTGAGCGCGGCGGCGCGGATCGCCTCGAGCTTGCCGAGCCCGGCCGCCTGCTGCTGGTTGGCGAACTCCACGATCAGGATGCCGTTCTTGGCGATGAGCCCGATCAGCGTGACGAGGCCGACCTGTGAGTAGATGTTGAGCGTCGTGGTCCAACCCTCCGTGAGCGGGAAGGTGAGCCCGGGCGGCCCCGCGAACTTGAGGAACGTGAAGATCAGCGCGCCGAACATGGCGAGCGGCACCGAGCCCGCGAGCACCACGAGCGGATCGCGGAAGGAGTTGAACTGGGCCGCGAGCGCCAGAAAGATCAGCACCACCGCGAGCGCCATGGCCGGCAGGAACTTGCCGCCTTCCTGGCGCAGCTGGCGCGATTCACCGGTGTAGTCGATGCGCGAACCGGGAGGCAGGATCTTCCGCGCCTCCTCTTCGAGCACGGTCAGCGCGCCTTCGAGCGACTGCGTCGCGACGCCGGAGAGTTTGACCGCGTTGAGCTGCTCGAACCGATTGAGCGAGCGCGGCTCGACCTTCTGGCGGAGCGAAGCGAAAGCGCTCAGCGGTACGAGGGTGCCGTTCGGCCCGGTGACGTGGATTTCCTGGAGCTGCTCGGCAGTGAGACGGCTCGCGCGCTCGATCTGGGGAATGACTTTGTAGCTGAATCGCCACGAGCGGCACCAGCACCGTGCGGATCGAGCCGAGGAACAGGAAGATGATCAGCGCGACGATGAGCACCGTCTCGGTCAGCGTGCGCGTGACCTCGTCGATGGCGTTCTCGATGTAGTCGGTCGAATCGAACGCGATGGCGGCGCGCATTCCGGTGGGGAGCCCTTTTTCGATGATGGCGAGCTCGTCGCGCACCTTCGCGATCACGTCGAGCGAGTTCGCGTTCGGGAGCACCCAAATGCCCATGAACGTTTCGGGCTTTCCGGAGAAACGGACGTCTTGATCGTAGGTTTCCGCGCCGAGGACCACGTCGGCCACGTCCTCGAGCCGCACGAAGGCGCCGTCCTCCGCGCGAATCACGAGCTTTTGGAACTCTTCGACGGTGCGAAGATCCGTGCTCGCGGTCAGGTTCACCTGCACGAGCTGGCCCTTCGTCGTGCCCACGGCCGACAGATAATTGTTCGCCGCGAGGGCATCGCGGACGGCCGAGGGGCTCACGTTCAGCGCCGCCATGCGATCCGGCTTCAACCAAGCCCGCAGCGCGAACGTCCGGGCGCCGAGCACTTCGGCCCGCTGCACGCCTTCGATCGCGGAGAGGCGCGGCTGCACGACCCGGATCAGGTAGTCGGTGACCTGGTTGTCCTCGAGGATGTCCGAGCCGAAGCTCAGGTACATCGCCGCGACTTGCGCGTCCGAGGGCTCGAGCGTGATCGAGGGCACCTCGGCTTCCGGAGGCAGATCCGCCCGCACCTGATTCACGCGCGCGCTGATGTCGGCGAGGGCGCTCGCCGCGGGGAAGTTCAGCTTCAGGCGGGCGTTGATCGTGGAGAGCCCCTGAAGGCTCTGCGACTCGATGAAGTCGATGCCATCCGCGGCCGCGATCGCGCGCTCGAGCGGCGTCGTGATGAACCCGCGCACGAGCTCCGCGTCCGCGCCCACGTAGACGGTGCGCACCGAGATCGTGGCGCTCTCGAGCTTCGGGTACTGGCGCACGTTGACCGAGCGCAGCGCCTGGAGCCCGGCGATGAGGATGACCAGGTTGATGACGATGGCGACGACGGGCCGCCGCACCAGCAAATCGGTGAGCCGCATGAAAAGGCTCCGGAGCTCAGCGCCTCCAGCGCGCTCGCGTCCGCCGTGAGGCTCTTCAGCGACGACTCGTCCGCATCGACCTGCGCGCGGGCGACGGCACGGGACTTGACCAGCGCGCGGGAGCGGTTTCCGGAAATCTCGCCGGAGCGGCGCCGCCCGCGCGTGGACCGGGCTTGCGCGGTTTGCACCGGGGAAG
>QGUH01000913.1 GCA_003242355.1 Pseudomonadota bacterium | reverse complement strand
TCACGCGTCCGTGAAGGCCCGCGGGGGCCCGTCCCCACGGACTCTCCGCAGTACCGTCGTTCGCAGACGTCGGCGCGCCCCCGACCCGGTCGTCGTTCGATGCAGGGCCGGCTCTGGGCGGATCGAGACCGAAGTCGACCGAGAAGACGAGGGCTTCACTCGCCCGGCATTCTGCCGAGCGCGCGCAGGGCCGTGCGGAGACGACTCCGGTCTTCCAGCGAGAGCAGATCCGGGTTTCGGGTCGTCGCCGCGCGGGCCTGGCAGAGCCACGAATCCGCGGAGGAGGCATCGCCGAGCGCCAGGTGCGCGAGCCCGCGGTAGAGGGCGTATCGGACGCGCTCATCGGGGGAGAGCTCCTCGAAACTCGGCCCGATGGCACGGAGCCGGGCGAGAGCGCGGGGGGACTGCCCCGCTTCCAGGTCGTTCACGGCAGCCGACAGGGGGGTGGCGCAGCAACTCGACGTCAGCAGCAGGAAAGGAGCGAGGCCGAGCAACGGTCCGAGCCGCATGCCGTCTCTTCGACGGCCGCGGGGCTCGGGTTGCGTCCGATTTCGGGAAAAAAGCGCACGTCGGGCCTTGCCGATCCGGCCGCGCGGCACATGCTTCGCGGCCCCCAATGAAGCCCGTCCGCCCCGACTTGCGCAACGTCGCCATCATCGCCCACGTGGACCACGGCAAGACCACGCTCGTGGACGCCATGCTGCGCCAAACGGGCGTGTTTCGCGAAAACGAGGCGGTGGTCGAGCGCGTCCTGGACTCCAACGAGCTCGAGCGCGAGCGCGGGATCACCATCCTCGCGAAGCACTGCAGCGTTCGTTACGGCAACACGACCATCAACATCATCGACACGCCGGGTCACGCCGATTTCGGAGGCGAGGTCGAGCGCACGCTGAAGATGGCCGACGGCGTGCTCCTGCTCGTGGACGCTGCCGAGGGACCGCTCCCGCAGACGCGTTTCGTTCTCGGCAAGGCCATCGAGCTTTCCTTGCCCATCGTGGTCGTCATCAACAAGATCGACCGACAGGACGCGCGCCCGAGCGACGTGCTCAACGAGGTGTTCGATCTGTTCTGCGAGCTCGGCGCGAGCGACGCGCAGGCAGACTTCCCGACGTTGTACGCGATCGGTCGCGAAGGCGTGGCGAAGCGGCGCCTCGAGGATCCGTCCGAGGGGCTTGCGCCGCTGTTCGAGACGATTCTCGAGCACGTTCCCCCGGCTCGGGGCGAGCTCGAAGGCTCGTTTCAGCTTTTGGTGCACAACATCGAGCACGATGAGTACGTCGGAAGGCTCGCCATCGGGCGTATCGCGCGCGGAACCCTGCGGGTCGGCGACGCGGTGAGCTGCCTCGGCGTCGAGAGCACCGTGAGCCAACGCGTGAGCGCGATCTACGCCTTCGAAGGGACGCGACGCGTGAAGGTCGAGTCCGCGCGCGCGGGCGACATCATCGCGCTCGCCGGTTTCGCGGAGGTGGAGATTGGCGACACCATCGCCGCCGGAGAACGGCCGCAGCCGCTCCCGCGCATTCGCGTCGAGGAGCCGACGATTCAGGTCCGCTTCCTGGTGAACACGTCGCCGTTCGCGGGCAAAGCGGGGCGCTGGGTCACCTCGCGGCATCTGCGCGAGCGGCTCTTCCGCGAGGCGCGGCGCAACCTGGCGCTTCGCGTGGAAGAGACCGACGAGCCCGATGTCTTCATCGTTTACGGGCGCGGCGAGCTGATGCTCGCGATCCTGGCGGAGACCATGCGTCGCGAGGGCTACGAGTTCGCTCTGGGCATGCCCGAGGTGGTGGTGCGCGAGGTGAACGGCGTACCTTCGGAACCCGTCGAGCTCGTCATCGTCGACGTGCCCGACAGCTACATCGGCGCGGTCACGACGCGGCTCGGCGAACGTCGGGGACAGATGACCAAGCTCACGAACCTCGGGTTCGGGCGAACGCGGGTCGAGTTCCGCGTTCCGTCGCGCGGCCTCATCGGATTTCGCTCCGCGTTCCTGACGGAGACACGCGGCCTCGGCCTTTTGAACTCGCTGTTCGACGGCTGGGAACCGTACTCGGGACCGATGCTCAAGCGCCCGAACGGAGCGCTCGTTGCCGATCGGGCCGGCGAGACCACGCCCTACGCGCTGTTCCATCTGGAACCGCGCGGTGTGCTGTTCGTCGGGCCCGGGACGAAAGTGTACGAAGGCATGATCGTGGGTGAGCACAACCGTGCGAACGATCTCGACGTGAACGTGACGCGGGAGAAGAAGCTCACGAACATTCGCGCGGCCGGGAGGGACGAGAACGTGATCCTCACGCCGCCGCGCGTGCTCACCATCGATAGCGCGCTCGATTTCATCGATCGCGACGAGCTCGTCGAAGTGACGCCCGACGCGGTCCGCGTCCGCAAGCGGGTGCTCGAGGCGAACCGCCGTCCCCGCCGCGACGACACGTGAAACGGGCGCTCATGCGCCGGTGGCCTTGCCCTCAGCCGGCGCGCGCGACGCGCTCGGGGAGGGAAAGGCGCTCCGGTGGCAAGCGATGGAGGACGG
>QGUH01000912.1 GCA_003242355.1 Pseudomonadota bacterium | reverse complement strand
GTCCGCGCGAGACGGACATGGCCTACGACGAGCTCGGCTTGGAGGGACGCGTCGCGGTGGTGCTCGGCGGTACTTCCGGTATCGGCAAGCAGATCGCTCTCGGCCTCGCCCAAGCGGGCGCGGACGTGGTTGCTGCGTCGCGCCGGGCGAGCGACCGCACGCGCCTCGACGAGGCCCTGATCGACGGCACCCCGTGCGCGCAAGAGTACCCGATGCGCACGCTCTTGAAGCGCTTCGGCGAGCTCGAAGAGCTCGTTGGCGCGGCCATTTTCCTTTCTTCCGAGGCGGCAAGCTTCGTCAACGGCGAGACGATTGCGGTCGACGGCGGCTTCCTCGCGAGTGGAGTCAACCAATGAACGCAACGACCCCGAACGAAGCAACGAGAGAAGCCATCGACGCCCTGCTCGACAAGGTCGAGGAGATCGCGCTCGAAAACCCCGAAGCCGCGCTGGCGGAGCTCGAAAGCGCTCCCCCGGAGCTTGCCGAAGACCCCAGCGTGGTGCTCGTCCGCACCGATCTCGCGTTCGCCGTGCACGGCCCCGAAGCCGCGCGCGCGGTGATCGAACCGCTCGCGCAACGGATTCCGGACGATCCGGACGTTTGCCACGTGTACGGCCTGGTCTTGGGCGAGCTCGGCGAGCAAGAGCGGATGGTGGAACAGTTCTTGAGGGTGCTCGAGCTCGATCGCGTCATCGACGGCGGGGACACGGTGGACCGCGAGACGGAAGATCGAATCGTCGCCGCGGCGGAAGAGGCGCTCGCCAGCCTTCCCGATCCGTTCCGCTCGCGCATCGCCGACGTGGCCATCCTCGTCGAGGCGCGACCGAGCCCCGATATCGTCCGCGAAGGCTTCGACCCGCGCGCCCTGGGCTTGTTCGAGGGGCCCTGCGACGTCGACCGCCAAAACCTGGAGCCGACCACGGCGCCCCCGCGCATCGTCCTTTACTCCGCCAACCTCCTGGCCGATTCGCCGGATCCCGAGACGTTGCGCGTGGAGGTGCAGACCACGGTGCTCCACGAGGTCGGCCACTATTTCGGCCTCGACGAGCACGACCTCGAGCACATGGGCCTCGCCTGAGCCTTGCCTGAGGGGGCAAGCACTGATCTTGTGTTCAGGTAGTCGTCCGTGGTACCAGAGCGGGCAAATGGTTAGGAACGCGCCGGAACACGCGGAAAACAGCGCCCAGCACCACGCCCGCGTGCGGAGGGGCCCCGCCGAATTCCCTTCGGCGGGGAACGGCGGCGCGTGCCGCCGAGCGCTCGAACGGCTCGGCGTTCTCCGGAGGGCAGCATGGCGCGCGTGAAAGCCCCTTCGTCTGGTCGCGGGGCGCGCTCCCCGCTGGCTTCGGGCGACCGTATCGAGGTGATCGGGGCGCGCGAGCACAACCTCGCCATCGACTATCTCAGTCTGCCCAAGCACCGGCTCGTGGTGTTCACGGGACCGAGTGGCTCGGGCAAGTCGAGCCTCGCCTTCGACACGCTCTACGCCGAAGGCCAGCGCCGCTACGTCGAATCGCTCTCGGCCTACGCACGCCAATTTTTGGGGCGTCTGGATCGGCCCGCGGTGGAGCGCTTGCGCGGGCTCTCTCCCACGATCGCCATCGAACAGAAGAGCGCCTCGTCGAATCCCCGCTCCACCGTGGGAACGATCACGGAAATCCACGACTACCTGCGCGTGCTCTGGGCGCGCGCCGGGCGGCAGCACTGCACCGCGTGCGGACGTGAAGTGCGCGGGCGGAGCACCGACGAAATCGTGGCCGACGTGCTCGCGCTCCCCCGCGGCGCACGCATCGTGCTCTTGGCGCCGCTCGTCACCCATCGCAAGGGCGAGTTCCGCGAGCTGTTCAAGGAGCTCTCCGGGCGCGGTTTCGTGCGCGTCCGCGTGAACGGCGAAATCCACCGGCTCGACGCCGCGCCGGCGCTCGACAAGAAGCGCAAGCACACGGTCGAGCTCGTGATCGATCGGCTCACCGTCGATCCGGCGACCCGCGCGCGCCTGGCAGAAGCCATCGAGCTTGGTCTGCGTGAGGGAAAGGGCGAGCTCATCGTGGAGCCGGAGGGCGGCGAGCCCAAGCATTTCTCGGCGTCTCGCTCCTGCTGTGGCATCAGCTACCCGGCGCTCGACCCGCAGAGCTTCTCGTTCAACTCGCCCCTCGGGATGTGCAACGCCTGCAACGGCCTCGGGGTGCGCACGGAGATCGATCCGGACCTGGTCGTTCCGAATCCCAAGCTCTCCATTCGGCAAGGCGCCATCGCGCCGTGGGCGACCTCGGTCGAGCGCGGTGAAGGGTGGACGTACCGCATCATCGAAGCCCTCGCGCGGGAAACGGGCGTCGACCTCGACGTGCCGTTCGGCAAGCTGTCGAAAAAGCAGCGCGAACAGGTCCTGTACGGCGTCGAGGGCAAGAAGATTCGGGTGACCTGGGGTCAGGAGGGCAGCGAAAATCACGGAAGCTGGGGCGTGCGTTTCCGGGGCGTATTCCAAACGCACATGATCCGTCACCGGAAAACCTCGTCCGAGCACTGCCGGGAA
>QGUH01000911.1 GCA_003242355.1 Pseudomonadota bacterium | reverse complement strand
CTCCTTTGGGCTTACCGTTCTCCGCGAACCCAAACCCACCCAACCCCACGTCCACAATCTGCCGCTGCTCTTGTTCCGCCACGACGATCGCGATCCGGAAATCGTCGTGCGCCACCGCGGCCCCGAGGGCACGGTGCAGACGCCACTCGCCTCCCGCTTCAACAAGGACGCCCGCGCTCGGGCCTTTTCGGAGAGACAGCGGCTTTCGTACGTGGCGCTCACGCGCGCGCGGCGCGAGCTCTGTATCGTGCTGCCTCCGACGAAGCCGCGCGGGGGATCGCTCGCGGAGAGCATCCACACCGTGCTCGCCGCGGGATCGCTCGCAGAGGAGCCAACGCTGCGCCGCCTCTCGGCGACCGAGCTGCTGACCGAGACGCCCGCTGGGTCCACGAGCGCGGGCGAGCCCCTCCCGCCTCCGCCCCGCCCCGCCGAGCCGCCATTCCAGAGCGTGGTCATCGGCGTGACGGCCCTCGCCGACTTTTCCTTCTGTCCGCGCCGCTTCCAACTGTTGCACGTCCTCGGCCTCGAAGAGCCGTCGCCGCGCCGCGGAACGGGGCGCGCGGCGCCGGAGCTCGCCCGCGCGCTCGGCAGCGCGGCGCACCGCGTGCTCGAGCGCTTCCCGCTCGAGCGCTGGGGAACGCCCATTTCGGAGACCGAAATCCGCGAGCACCTCGCGGCAGAGGGGCTCGATCCGGACGCTCCCGCCGCACGAACGACGAGCGCCGGCATCCGGCGATTCTTGGAGAGCGAGTATGCGCGCAGCGTGCAGACGCCGGGCGTGCGCGTGCATCGCGAACGCGAGCTCACGGTCACCTTGGAGCTTGCTCCCGCGTCGAGCGGCGCTGGTCAGCTCGCGCTCTTCTCCGAGGGCGGCGAAGGGCAGCGCGCGGTGCTCAAGGCGACGCTCGATCTCGTGATCGAGCGTCCCGACGGCACGCTCGAGATCCTCGACTACAAGCGAACACGCGGCGGCGATGCCGCGCGGTACGCGCCGCAGCTGCACGCCTACCGAGTCGCCGCACGCCACGCCTTCGACGCACGCTCGGTGCGCGCCGGTCTCGTCCACTTGCTCGCGGGCTCCGGAGAGCCGGAGTGGCTCGAGCCCACACCACTCGACCTCCCGCGCCTCGTCACGGATCTCGTACGCAAGCGCTACCGGGGCGACTACCCGGGCGTATCCGTGAGCCGCTGCCGTGCGTTGCGCTGCGGTTTCCTGAGCGCGTGTCATCCCGAGCCGCGCAGCGCGGAAGCGACGGGCGCACGTGCGACGCCCCCGAGCGAGGAGGACTGACCGCGTCGTCGTCACCGCCGACCGAGCACTCACCGCCGGAAGTCATGTTCCCAACGGGGCTGCCCCGACGGTGCGGGCGCGGCGCTCGGATCGCGAAATTTTGGCCGCGTCCCACTTCGAGACAGGCCCTCCTACAGCGGAGCACCTTCGGCGAGCGTGGCCCCACCCGACGCGTCGTGTCAACAAACAACGTGAGAAGGCTCCTGACAGCCCGGCCCGCGTTCATATACTACTCTGCCCGGCGAACGGCGCCGCGCCTTCTCACCCACCTTTCAACCCTCCCACCTACATCGAGACAGAATGCCTCTACCTTCCCGACACGGTCTCTATGATCCGAGGTTCGAACACGACGCCTGCGGCGTCGGCTTCGTCGCCAACATCAAGGGAGAGGCGTCCCACGACATCGTCAAGAAGGGGATAGACATTCTGCTCAACCTGGTGCACCGCGGTGCCTGCGGGTGTGATCCCCTGACCGGCGACGGCGCCGGCATCCTGCTGCAGATCCCCCACGCGTTCCTCAAGCGCGAGTGCGATCGCGTCGGGATCGATCTGCCAGCGCCCGGGCGGTACGGCGTGGGCAACGTCTTTCTGCCGCGCGACAAGACCGATCGTCGTCGCTGCCAACAAATCCTCGAAGACAAGATCTTCGGCACGGGGCAGAAGCTGCTCGGTTGGCGCGACGTCGCCGTGAACGAGAACGTGCTCGGGCCGATGGCGCGCGCGAGCGTGCCGGTGATCAAGCAGGTGTTCATCGGCTCGGCGACGGAGGACGAGGCGACCTTCGAGCGCAAGCTGTTCGTGATCCGCAAGTGGGCGGAGCGCACCGTGCGCGAGAGCGCGATTCCCGGACGGGGAATGTTCTACATCCCGAGCCTTTCGTCGCGCACCATCGTGTACAAGGGCCTTCTGCTCGCGGAGCAGCTCACCGGCTTCTACACGGAGCTCGAAGACCCGACGATGGTGAGCGCGCTCGCGATGGTGCATCAGCGCTTCAGCACCAACACCTTCCCCACTTGGGAGCTCGCTCAGCCCTTCCGCGTGCTCGCCCACAACGGCGAGATCAACACGGTTCGCGGCAACTCGGCGTGGATGAGCGCTCGCGAGCAGCTGTTCGACGACACCGGCGTGTTCGGCGACGACATCCACCACATCCTGCCGACGATGGCCCCAGGGGGCAGGGACTCCGCGCAGCCCGACACCGGGCCGGAGCTTCCCCCCCCCCCGGCCCCCCCCCTCCCGCCCTGG
>QGUH01000910.1 GCA_003242355.1 Pseudomonadota bacterium | reverse complement strand
ACCAGCGGGGGCGAGGGCCTCGTCGGCGTCAGCTATTACGGCGGGCCGCCCGCCTCTGCCGCGGCGTTGCCGCGGCTCGGCACCAGCATCACGCCCAACTTCGAGGCCATCTTGCGCCTGACGCCGACGCTCATCGTGAGCGAGGCGAACGCGAGCTCGCGCCGTCGCGAGCTCGAGGCGATCGCCACGACGCGCCTTTTGCCCTGGCTCACGCTCGCCGAAATCGCGGAGAGCACGCGCGAGATCGGACGACTCACGCGCTCCGAAGCCGCCGCCGACGCGCTCGCGCAAAAGCTGCTCGAGCGGCTGGGCGTGCCGGAGCCGGCGTCCGGTCCCCGCGTTTTGCTCGTGCTCGGCGAGCCCGGCCCGGACGAGATCTGGTTCGTCCGCAAGAATTCCTTGCACGGCGCCGCTTTGCACGCGGCGGGCGGCAGGAATGCCGTGGACAGGGACGTGGTCGGGCCGCCGCGCCTGTCGCTCGAAGGCCTGTTCGCCGTGGATCCGGACGCCATCCTCGTGCTCACGCGGCCCCGGGAGCGCAGCGCCGGCGAGCAGAAGCGGATGCTGCTCGCGCGCTTCGAGGCCCTGCGCGCCGTGCGCGCGGGGCGGCTCGGGCTCGTGGAGTCCGATGCTGCGTTTTCGAACGGCCCCCGCATCCTTTCGCTCGTGGACGCCTTGCGCTCCGCGCTAAAAGACGTCGTCTCGCGCCCATGAGCGGCCTTACCGTGAGCGCCCTTCGGGTTCGCGCGCGCGGGCGCGCGATCCTCTCCGATCTTTCGTTCGAGCTCGGCGCGGGCGAGCTGCTCGCCCTCGTCGGCCCGAACGGCGCGGGCAAGACCACGCTGCTGCGCACGGTGCTCGGCCTCGTTCGCCCGGAGAGCGGCTCCGTGCACGTCGCGGGACGTCCCCTCGAAGCGCTCTCCGCGCGCGAGCGCGCTGCCGAGCTCGCCTGGCTGCCGCAAGCGCGCGTCATCGCCGACCCGGTGCCCGCGCTCGAGGTGGTGGCCGCTGCCCGCTACCGCTTCCGCGAGTCGCGACGGGCGTCGGAGACGAAGGCGCGCGCGGCGCTCGAACGGCTCGGTATCGGGCACTTCGCCGAGCGGCCGATCACCGAGCTTTCGGGCGGCGAACGCCAGCGCGTGCTGCTCGCCGCCCTGATGGCGCAAGAAGCGCGCATCGTGCTGCTCGACGAGCCCGGCAGTCACCTCGACCCGGCGCAACAGCTCGACGTGTACCGGCTGATCGGAGCGCTCTGGCGTTCGGGGCTCGGCGTCGTCGTCGTCACGCACGACATCAACCTGCTGGGTGAGCTCGGCGCCGCGGATCGGGTTCGCGTGCTCGGGCTCGCTCGCGGGCGCGCTGCGTTCCAGACGACGCTCGCCGACCCCGAGCTCCCCGAGCGGCTCGGCGCGTTGTTCGGCGTCGAGTTCGTCGCGGTGAGCGCCGGACCGCGCCGCGTGCTCGTGCCCGTTTCCCGAACGGAGGAGCGCACCCCGTGACGGCCCGCGTGCTCGCCGTGATCGTCGGCTCGCTCGTCGTGGCGACGATCTCGCTCTTTGCTGGTCCAGCGCTCGAGGGCGCGCACGCGCCCTTCGTGCTCTGGCAGCTGCGCGTGCCGCGGCTGCTCGTCGGCATGCTCGTCGGCGCGATGCTCTCGCTCGCGGGAGCCTCGTTCCAAATCGTCTTCAACAATCCCCTCGCCACCCCGAGCACGGTCGGCACGCTCGCCGGCGCGACGCTCGGGGCGCTCGCCGCGCTCGCGTTCGGGATCGAGCCCGAGGTGGGAGGGTTGCCGATCACGACGCTCGCCGCGTTCGCCGGCGCGCTTTCCGCGAGCCTCATGGTGGCGGGCGTCGCGAGCAGCGGGCGGGCGCGCATGGGCGACGTGCTGCTCGCGGGAATCGCCGTGAGCCTCGCCGCGAGCGCGATCGCAACCGGTGTGCAGTACATCGCGGACAGTCGCGCGCTGTTCGCGGCGTCGCGCTGGTCGCTCGGGCAGCTCCCTCAAGTCGGCTATCGCGGCGTCGCCGTCCTTTCGCCCGTCGTGCTGCTCACGAGCATCGTCCTGCTCGGGCAGACGCGAGCGCTCGGCTCGCTCGTGCTCGGTGAAGACGCGGCGCACGCCCAAGGCGTGCACGTGCCGCGGCTGCGCGCGCTCGTGCTCGGAGCGGCCTCGCTCGGCGTCGCCACCTGCGTGGCCTGGTGCGGCCCCATCGCATTCGTGGGCCTCATCGTGCCGCACCTCGTGCGGCTCGCCGTCGGCCCCAGCGTGCGCTTACTCCTGCCGCTCTCGATGGTCCTCGGCGCCGCGTTCCTCGCCGTCTGCGACGCGCTCGCCCGCTCGCTCGCCCCCGGCCGGGAGCTCCCCGTCGGCGTCCTCACCGCCGCTCTCGGCGCCCCCGCCCTGATCCTCCTCATGGTCCGACAGCGATCCTGATGTCCCGCTCACCGCGGGCTCGCTGCGCTCGCGGGAAGTGACGGCTCAGTGAGGACCAGACGGCATGGGACGTCGCGGGACTAGTTATGTCCCGCCCGCC
>QGUH01000909.1 GCA_003242355.1 Pseudomonadota bacterium | reverse complement strand
TGATGTTTTGTTGGTACCCCTGGGGCCCCTCGACCGCCGCAACGTGCGCGTCCCGCGCGAAGAGGTCGAGGCGCTGGAGAGCACGCTGATCGGATTGCTCGAGGGCAAGCTCGATCGGCGCCCGTTCGGCGAAGGTGGGCGCTCCGCGCAGACTCCCTCCGCTTCGGAGACGATCGTGCGGTTCATCGAGAACGCCGACGGCGCCTTCAACACGCTCGAGGTCGAAACCGGCGATCGCTCGGGCCTGCTGCTCGCGCTGGCGCGGGCGCTCTACAACCAGCGCGTCCAGATCATCGGCTCGCAGGTGAAGACCCGCGGCGACCGCGTGTTCGATCGCTTCCACATCGTCGAGCTCGACGGCTCGCCCATCTCCCCTGCTCGTCGCCTCGAGATTCAGGTGGCGGTGCTCTCGGCGATCGATCCCGTCATCGAGCGGCAGCGCGCTTCCGCGCTCTGATCCGAGGGTCTCGAAGCGAGACTCGAAGGCCTTTCCATTCGGTCTCGTTCCGAGACGGGCGGTGTCGGGATGACGCTTCGTCAGGCCCAAAGCCGCGTCCGATTGCGAGCAAAACGGATTGTTGCGCCGGCACGCAAAATGCTCTGGCCTTGGGCGTGACCCGAGCATCCCGCGATTCCATCCAAGACCAAGTCGAGCGTTGGGGCGCCGAGGCGAAGCGCCTGGCCGAGGCCGGACGCGAAGTCGCGGCGCTCGATCTCTATCGAAAGGCCGCGGATGCGCTGCCCGGGGCGCCCTGGCTGCAACAGCGCACGGCCGAGCTCGCTCGCAAGCTGCGCCAGTACGACGTGGCCATCCTCTATTTCCGTCGCTCCGCGGCCGCCTTCATCGCAGCCGGCTTCGACAAACGCGCCATCGCCCCGCTGCGTGCCGCGTGGACCATCGCCCGCGACGAGATGCCGAGCTTCGCGGGCGTGCTCGTGGAGGTGTCCACCGAGCTGTCGGAGGTCCTCGAGAGCGTCGGGCTCCACACCGACGCGCACACGATCGTGGAGTGTACGGAGGACGCGCTGCGACAGGCGGGCCTCCGCTCGCAAACCACGCTTCGTCGCGAGCCGGTCCGCCCGAGCGGCGTGGTGGCCAGCGACGCCCCGGACGCCGAGCCCCTGCCCCTCGAGCGGATTCGGTCTCGTTAAGCGTATTCCCAACCGTCGATCGCTCGACGCCTTCCCGGTCGTCCCGCGCGTCGCCGACGTTGCTCACACGAGCGAGAGCGCCTCGTCGAGATCGCGGTGACAGCGATCCACCCAGGCTTCGCCCCAGTAGAAGTTGCAGCTCGTCTGCGCGCGCAACACCCGGTATGTCACCTCCTCCAGACGCGCGCGAGGCATGGTGTCGCGCGAGGCGAGCTCCCGGACGAGCGCGCTCACTTCGTGGACCCGGCGCAGTGCCTCCTTCTGACGCTCCGATCCCGTCCATTGCACGAAGCCGCGCCCGTCGTGATCGCCCGTGTTCCAGGCGCCGGAGTGCACCCGCACGCGCCCGCGAGCCCCGTGCGCGTCGAGATACTCGGTGAGGAACGTCGGCCGGAGCCGTCGCTCCCCTTTGCGAATGCGCTCGAGCAACGGTTGATAGAACTCGCCGAAGAAGCCCCGGCCCGGCGTGGTGTTGCGGAACCACCCCCCGTTGTCGCCGTCGCTGCACGTGGTCACGAGCGGAGGAAAGTCGCACCACTTCGTGCGCTCGGAAACCTCCTCGAGGAACCAGTCGGGATCCATGCCGGACTCTTGAGCGTTCGACAGCTCCCGATCGCGCACGACGACGACGATGCTCTCTCCTCCGTACTCCGCGACGTGTGGCCGGTAGCGGAGCTCCTCCCAGCGCATCGGCTCGAGTGGTTCGACGTGCTCGCTGTCCACGATCACGAACTCGTAGCCGAAACGCCGGAGCAGCGGGATGAGCTCCTCGGTGAATCCGAGCTCCGGCGGCCAGAAGCCCCGGAACCGTCTCCAGAACAGGTGCTCGCCGATGCCCCGCCAGCGCTCGAGCTGCAACGCCCGGTCCGCCTCCGGAATCAGCGGCAAAACGGGATGGTAGTACGCCGTTCCGAGGATTTCGACGATGCTCGTATTCTGGAGGTACCAGAGCAGGTCCCCGCATTTGACGATGCCGTAGACGCGACTCTGGAACTCGGGGCTCGACAGCGTCTCGAGCAGGGTCCCCGAGAGGCTCAGGTTCACTTTCCCGAGCCCCTCGTAGGGCCAGAGAGCGCGCGGGATGCGATCCAGCGCGAAAAGAATCTCTCTGGCCATCCACGGCTCGTGCTCGAGCAGGTATTCGAGATTCCACGGAGGTTGGTGGAGGTTCAGAACCGTCGCATGAAGGGCTGTTTGCATCGGCTCACCTCGCGAACCCGCTCAGAAGTCGTGCTTGAGGATTTCAGAGGCACGGCGGAGGATTTCCTTGCCGTAATCGGTCCACACGCCTTCTCCCCAGTACCGGTAGCAGCTCGTTTGACCCGCCATCAAATGGAAGAGCGCGTTGCGGTAGCGGTGCTCGTTCGTCTTGGGCTTCGCGCGCGCCA
>QGUH01000908.1 GCA_003242355.1 Pseudomonadota bacterium | reverse complement strand
GCGGCAGCTGCTCGGGCTTTTGGACCGTCTCGTGGACTCGGGCAAATCGGTGATCGTCATCGAGCACAACCAAGCGGTGATGGCCCACGCCGACTGGATCATCGATCTCGGGCCGGGCGCGGGCCACGATGGCGGACGCATCGTGTTCGAAGGCACGCCCGCCGAGCTCGTCGCCGCGCAATCGACGCTCACCGGGCAACACCTCGCGGCATACGTCGGTAGCGCGCCGAAATCCGCAAAAACCACGACGCAGGCCGCGGCCGCACCCGCATCGCAGGCGCGCGCGACGGGCGAATCGAAGGGACGCGCCAAGGGCAAGGCGCGAGCCTGAGTGGTTTTCGCGTCATCGCGCGCTGCTCGGCTCCAATCGGCCTTCGCTCCGACGCGCAGCGCTCGGCGCTGAACGAACCTGATTGAATCACCGAGCTCGAGCGCGGGGTGGCCCCGGCGCGCCCGTTTGGACGCCGGCGTGGGAGGCTCGCGCCGCTGAACGCGGTTGCGGCAACCTCATTCGAATTTGCTGCCTCGTTCTCGGGCGACGGATGGAGCGACGCGTCCACTCGTCGCCCGGCGTGTCGAGCCTTCCCACACCGAGCGCCGCCTGCGGCAACCTCGTTCGAATCAGCAAGCTTCTCCCGAGCCCGTGACGGTATGGCGCGTCGGTTCGTCGCTTTGCGTCTCGAGCGCGATGCGAATGGCGCGCTCGACCGGAGCGGCGTTGCCGTCGTCGCGGAACGGATCGAGCGGAACGCTGGGCACGAGCGGAGGCTGAGCGAGGAAGCGGGGAACGCGCCCGCGAAGGGGTTGGGCTGCGTGCACGAGGAAGGGGTGGCACAGGTACACCGTGCCGGCCGGTCCCGTCGCGAGCGCCTCGGGACGATGCGCGGATTCAGTGAACCCGGTGCTGGCGAGCTCGCCGAGGGTGAGCCCTTCTTCTCCGTGGGGCGCGAGCCGCCGCGCGATGTCGAAGTGCGAGCCGACGCGAAGGCGGGTCGGCGCGTCGTCTTCGCCGACATCGGAGAAGAGGAAGAGCATGAGCAGCGCGCGCCCTTTCGAAGCGACGTTCACGCGCCACTTCATGAAGTCCGGCTCGTTCTCCGTGCCGAAGCTCATGTCGACGTGCCAGCCGCAGTCGCCGGGATCCTCCGGCGACGGAAAACGGATGGGAAAGGTGCCGACGCTGCCGAGCGGAAGCCAACGACCGGGCCCGACGAGGGCGTCGTAGGCAGCGTGCAGCTTCGGGGTGTTGGCGGCTTCGCGAAAGAGCGGGTGGGGGATGTGCCCGATGCGCACGACCGGCCGCGTCCACGTGGCCGGCGAGTCCTCCTGAAAGCCCGTCGCGAGCCACAAGATTTGGCGGCACGCGTCGGCAAGATCACGGGGGAAGGCCTCGTCGATGCGGACGAAGCCCTCGACGATGAATCGTTCGATGTGCGCCGGAGACGGCGCGAGGGGATGAAGCATCCGAATTTTCTCCTGGTTCCTTCGAGTTCGCGGTTTCTGGCGGAAGCGGCCGAGCGTCAGCGCGTCTCGTCGCGCGGCTCGCCCGGCGGCCCGAAAGCGATTGCCGCCTTCGCGCTCGTCGTGCTCAGGAAAGGACTCGAGCCTGTTGCACGAGCCGAACACGCGGTTGCGGGGACTCGCATCGCGGGCCGATTCGCTTTGGCGTCGTGCTGAGAGCGCGCTGCACCCCTGCGGCGCACGGTCGCGTCCTCGTGGCGCGCACGGGTGAACGCGCGTGATGCGCTCAGCCGAGGAGGAACACGGAGAACTTCATCATCGACGCGAAACGATAGCCCAAGCGCTCCGCCCGTCAACGTGGGTCGCATTCGCACCTTCCGACGTGGCTCGCGCTGCCTCGAACGATTGCGGCGCGTGGGGGCGAGGCCGTGGACGGCATCCGTCGACGGAGGTCGCTTTCGCACCTTCGGAAATGGCGCGCGCTGCCCGATTGGTCGCGGCGTGTGGAGACGAGGCCGTCGATGGCATCCGTCGGCTACCGCGAGGTGCCGAGCGGGCGCGGTGCTAATTCAACTAGAAGGTTGACAATAGTCGGACCCGGAGCTAGGAAGCTAAACTGGATGGTTGAACATCACTCCGCTTCCCTGGACGCCGTGTTCCACGCGCTTTCGGATCCGACGCGTCGGGCCATGATTCAGCGGCTCGGGCAGCGCGAGCGTACCGTGAGCGAGTTGTGTGAGCCGTTCTCCATGTCGCTGGCGGGCGCGTCGAAGCACCTCAAGGTGTTGGAGGAGGCGGGCCTCGTCCGGCGCAGAATCGTCGGGCGCACGCACTACTGTAGTTTGCGAGCCACGCGCCTCGCCGAAGCGCACCGCTGGCTGGCGCGTTACGAGCGGTACTGGAACGAACGGCTCGACGCCCTCGAAGCGCTCCTCGAGGCCGAAGAAGAGCACGCCGCGACTCGGGGCTCGCGCAAGTCCCAGCCCCGGCGAGCCCAACGCTGATTCGCTTCGATCACCGTTCGACAGCACGGGCGTGACCCGCGGGCACTGGGGGCATCCCCGCAAACCCAGTCCTTGATT
>QGUH01000907.1 GCA_003242355.1 Pseudomonadota bacterium | reverse complement strand
GCTCGAGGCGCGCGGCGAGATCGCAGCGCTCGCCGACACCATCAACGACATGACCGGGACGCTCCGCACGTTTGCCGATCAGGTCACGACCGTGGCGCGCGAGGTCGGCATCGAGGGCAAGCTGGGTGGGCAAGCCAAGGTGCCCGGCGCTTTCGGGACGTGGCGGGACCTCGTCGACAACGTCAACCAGCTCGCCGGCAACCTGACGACGCAAGTGCGCGCCATCGCGGAGGTGGCGAGCGCCGTGATCAAGGGCGATCTCACGCGCACCATCGACGTCGAAGCCCTGGGCGAGGTGCTCGCGCTCAAGGACACGATCAACCAGATGATCGCGAACTTGCGCGACACGACGCGCACCAACAAGGAGCAGGACTGGCTCAAGACGAACCTGGCCAAGTTCTCGGGCATGATGCAGGGGCAGCGCAGCCTCGAGTCGCTGGCGCAGCTCATCATGTCGGAGCTCACCCCCGTGGTTTCGGCTCAGCTCGGCACGTTCTTCGTCATGGACGTGGAGGACGACCGACCCGTGCTCAAGCTGCTGTCGAGTTACGGATACCGGCACCGCAAGACGGTGTCGAACCGCTTCGCGCTCGGCGAGGGCCTCGTCGGGCAGGCGGCGCTCGAGAAGCAACCCATTCTCGTCACGAACGTGCCCGAGGATTACGTCCCCATCTCTTCGGGGCTCGGCGAGGCGCCGCCCAGGAACATCATCGTGCTACCGATTCTGTTCGAGGGGCAGGTGCGCGGCGTGATCGAGCTCGGGTCGTTCGAGCCGTTCAGCCCCATCCACGTCACGTTCCTCGAGCAGCTCACGATGTCGATCGGCGTCGTCTTCAACATGATCAGCGCGAGCCGGCGGACCGAGGAGCTCCTCGAAGAGCTCAAACGCTCCAACTCCGAGCTCGGCCGGCGCTCGACGGAGCTCGAGGAGAAAGCGCGGTTGCTCGAAATCAGGAATCGCGAAATCGCCGAGGCGAGCGCGAGCTTGGAGGAGAAGGCGAATCAGCTCGCCCTCGTCTCCAAGTACAAGTCGGAGTTTTTGACGAACATGTCGCACGAGCTCCGCACGCCGCTCAACAGCGTGATCATCCTCGCGGGGCTGCTCGTCGAGAACGCGGAGAAGAACCTGACGAACGAGCAGGTGGAGTATGCCAAGACGATCCTCTCGTCGGGACGCGATCTGCTCGCGCTGATCGACCAGATCCTCGATCTGTCGAAGATCGAAGCGGGGCGGATGGAGATCGAACGGCGGCGCGTGCCGATCTCCGAGATCGTCGCCTACGCGGAGCGTCACTTCCGACCGATCGCGAACCGCAAGAAGCTGACGTTCCGCACGAGCGTCGCCTCCGACGTGCCCCCCTCCATCGTGGTCGACGAGACACGGCTCCAGCAGATCCTGAGGAACCTGCTCTCGAATGCTTTCAAGTTCACCGAAACGGGATCGGTGGCGCTGCGCATCACGCTGGAGCGGGAGACGAGTCGATTCCAGAACCCGTCGCTCAGGCGGGCTCCGGCTGCCGTTGCCTTCGCCATCGAGGACACGGGAATCGGGATCGCGCCGGAGAAGCAGCAGCTCGTCTTCGAGGCCTTCCAGCAGGCGGACGCTTCGACGAGTCGCCTGTACGGCGGCACCGGCCTCGGCCTGACCATCAGCCGGGAGCTTTCACGGCTCTTGGGAGGCGAGATTCGACTGAAGAGCGCGCCCGGTCAGGGCAGCACGTTCACGTTGTACGTGCCCTCGACCACCGAGGACGCGTGGCTGCCGCCGCTGGAGCGCGGAACGGCGCGCGAGCTGCCGCGGGCTACCCCCGGGGAGCCTGCTCCTGCCGAGACGCAGCGACCGAGCATCGAGCTCGCGCCCCCCGTGCCCGAGGCGAGCAAGCCCACCGCCATGGCTGGGTCCGCCGAGGAGGAGGCGGCGCTCCGAGGGACGACCGTGCTCGTGGTGGACGACGACGTGCGCAACTTGTTCGCCGTGGCGAGCTTGCTCGAGCGCCACGGGATCACCGTGCTGTCCGCAGGGACCGCGAAAGAGGCATTCGAGGTTTTGGACCACTCCCCCGAAGTGGCGCTCGTCCTGATGGACATGATGATGCCCGAGATGGACGGCTTCGAGGCGACGCGCCGCCTGCGGGACGACTCGCGCTACCGCAACTTGCCCATCATCGCGCTCACCGCGAAGGCGATGCCGGGCGATCGCGAGAGCGCTCTCGCCGCAGGCTGCAACGATTTCGTGCCCAAGCCGGTCGAGCAAGAACAGCTCTTGAGCGTGGTCCGGCGTTGGCTCGACCGGCGCCCGAGGCAACGCGCGTGACTGGCGAACGCCGCGTGGGCGGGGGCTCTGCCGTGGAGAAGAGCCGATGAGCAGCGAACAGAACGCCCCGGTGAACCTCTTGCTCGTCGACGACAGGCCCGAGAACCTCGTCGCGCTCAAGGCCATGTTGAACCGTCCGGACTACCGCTTGCTCACGGCGACGTCCGGCGAAGAGGCGCTCCGTATCGCGCGCCGTGAGCCCCCGCCCGGGTCCTGCCCCCACCCTGAGG
>QGUH01000062.1 GCA_003242355.1 Pseudomonadota bacterium | reverse complement strand
CGTCGTATGGCTCAGTGATTGGTGGCACATTGGGTGGCGTCTTTTTTTTTTGTTTAAAGAGAAGGCCGCAATGGGTGTCTAAGACCGTTTCGTGGGGGTGGAGATTTGTAAAAGAGGCCGCCGAAGAGCGCCGCGGATGCCAGGCCCGTCACGAACCTTCGAATCGGCCCGGGGCGCGCGCGCAGCGGCGGCGGTGAGAACGGAAGCAGGCGACGGAGAGGCTCGTCGTCGAGGAGCGACAGCGTGAGCACGAACGAGAGCAGATTGAAGAACCCGTAATTGCCGGTGAGTGCGATCGCACCCTGGAGCCCCGAAAGGAGCAGGAAGCCGAGCCGCCGCAAGCGCCGCGGCGCGAACGCGAGGAACGGCACCGCGCATTCGAGCACCAGCACGGCGCGCGTCGACCATCGCGTGACCGCGCGCGGAAGCTGATGGACGTACCAACCCGTGCGCGTCGGCAAGGGCTGCGTCTCGAAGTGATAACCGCAGGCCGTCCGATCGCGCCACGTCGGGTCGCCCGAGCGGAGCTTGGCGATGCCCGATTGATAGTGGAGGCGAAAGGCAATCCAGCGCAGAAGGAGAACGGCAGCGGTGGGCGGGTGCTCGCGCGGCGCACTCGGCACGAGAGCGCTCGGCGCGACGAGCAGCGCCGCGAGCGTCGTCTCGAGCAGCAGTGAATCCCACTGAAACGCCATGAAGTCGCGACCGGCCGTAACGAACGAGAGGTAGAGCCCGAAGAGCCCGACGAGCGCGAGCCGCGGCGCCACGCCGAGCATCAGCACGAGGGCCAGAGCCTCCCCCGTTCGGCATGCGGCCACGAGCGTTCGATCGGAGGCGTCGATCCAAAACACGGTCGGCACGCGCCGGTACCACTCGCGGCGTTCCTCGGGCGTGCGCCCGTCGATCAGCCGGAGGTACTCGAGGTAGTCGCGAATCGGGAGCACGCCGTTGCTCCCGTAGAGGCCGAGCACCTGAACGCGCAACGATCGGAACGCGAAGAGGTGAACGAGCCCGAGCCCGCTCAAGAAGAGCCACGCCGCGAGCGCGCTGCTCGACGGCGCGACGGAGCGCCCGAACAACCAGCGATCGATTCGCCCGAACACGGGGCGGTGCCGCGCGACGATGCCGTAGACGAGCTCCGCGACGAGGCTCACGGGCGGCACGGCGAGCAGCGCTCCCGCGAGCCTGCGCCCCGGGGCACGGCGGAGCACGCGGGAGACGGCGCGTGCCCCCGACGTGACGCGCCCATCGGGCTCGACGAGCTGAACCGCGGCGTGCGCCCGCGTTCGCGAGATGCCCAAGAGCTCGATCGGGAGCGGCGTTTGGAACGGGACGTACGCGACGTCCTGCCCGGTCCGTGCTTGCCACCGCCGAACGGAGCGCGCGCAGAAGCCACAGCGACCGTCGTAGACGAGCACGGGTCGCGGCGGTCGGAGGACGCTGCCCGGCAGACGGAAGCTCGGCGGCACCGTAGTCTACGAGTGCAAGCCGCGCGCCGTTCTTTCTCGAAACGGACACCGTTTCGACGCGCCGTCGTCGGCATCGTGTCACGCGAGATCCGCTCGCGTCACGGCGGCACCTGCAGCGGTTGCCGATCGTGAGCTCTTCGTGACGCGACGTCACGCCCGCCTTGCGCAAGGGTCACGCGTTCGTCACGAGCGCTCGTCACTCTCGCGGCCGGCCTCCCCCCCCGCGAACGAGTCCGTCGGGAGCGTGGGCCCGTCTCGAGTCCCGATGCGTCGCTTCCGTCTCTTCGCCGCGCTCGCCCTCGCGAGCGTGTATCCCGTCGTCGTCTCGAGCCGCCCGGCGGCGGCCGAGCCCGTCCCGGGAGGGCCGCTCCCCGAGGCGCCGCTCGATCCGGAGGAAACGCGCGAAGAGCGAGCCGAGTCGTCGGAACCAAACGACCCCGTTGCTCCGAACGAGCCCGCAGCGCCGGCAGCCTCCCCGGACGCCTCGGATGCAACGGCGTCCGAGGCTGCTCACTCCGACGATTCGGAAGGAACGACGCCAGCGGGCGCTCCTTCCGACGACGCGGAAACGACCGATGACGAATCCGATCTCGATCTCGCCGAAGAGCAGATCGACGTCGAAGCGCCCCCGCCGCCAGGAAAGGGCGTCGTGTGGGGTGTAGTTCGGGACGAGCAGGGCGAAGCCGCGATCGAAGCCACGGTCACGGTGGTCGGCACGCCGTTCGAGGCGGTCACGGACCTCGAAGGGCAGTTTCGACTCGAGCTCCCTCCCGGAACGTACACGCTGCGCATCTCTTACGAGCTCTACAAACCCCAACGCTTGGACGGCGTGGTCGTCACCGCGGGAGCGCGTCAGCGTTTCGATGCAGCGCTCGTTCCCGACGAAGACGCCGTCGACGTCGTCGAGATCGTGGCGGAAGCCGACAAGACCTCGCTCGAAGGCGTCTTGCTCTCGCGCAAGCGCGCGACCGTCGTCGCGGACGGGGTGGGCCGCGCCGAAATCGCGAAGAGCACCGACCGCAACGCGGCCCAGGCTGCAACGCGCGTGGTCGGTGCCACCGTCGTGGGCGGTCGCTTCGTGTACGTGCGCGGCCTCGGCGAGCGCTACACCAACGCGCTCATCGGTTCGGTGCCCTTGCCCAGCCCCGAGCCGGACCGCGCCGCCGTGCCGCTCGACCTGTTCGCGACCGGCGTGCTCGACGCGCTCACCATCGCCAAGACCTTCTCGCCGGACGTTCCCGGCGATTTCGCCGGAGGCTCGGTGCGCCTCGAGCCGCGGGGGATCCCGAGCGCACCGCTGTTCTCCGTGTCCGTGCGCGGCGCGTACAACACCGACACCACGTTTCGCGAGCGCCTCGCGTCTTCGGAGACCGGCTCGCTCGACTGGCTCGGCATCGACGACGGAACGCGCGCCCTCCCCGAGGGCTTTCCGGTCCATTCCTTCGGTCCGCGCACGAAGCCGAACGGGGAGCCCATCACGGCCGAGGAGCGTCGGCAGGCGGGACTGCTCTTGAACTCGCCGATGAGCGCGCGGCGGGCGACGGCGCCGCCCGATCACGGCGTCTCGATCGTGGCTGGAAACGGGTTCGATCTCGGAGGGAACCGAAAGCTCGGAATCGTCGGCAGCCTCGGCTACGGGCGTGGATATTCGGTGCGCCGCAACGAGGTGCTGCGCCTGTTCGAGGGCGTCGGGCGCGACGTGGATCCACGCGGGTTGAAGGCCGTGCGCGACTACCGCGCCACGACGGGCCGAAAGAGCGTGACCCTCAACGCCTTCGGCAATCTCACCTACGAGTTCTCGCCCGCGCACTCGATTTCACTGCTCGGGCTGCGGAGCACCCTCGCGGACGATCGCACCGAGTACATCACCGGCTTCCACGCCGGCCGGAGCATGGACGTGCACGCCACGCGGCTCGCGTTCGTCACGCGCTCGTTGAACCTCGCCGTCCTCCGCGGCGATCATCGCTTCGAGGCCCTCGGGGGCGCCGAGCTCGGTTGGCACCTGTCGCTCTCGAGCGCCACGCGCGACGAGCCGGATCGCCGCGACACCGTGTGGGGCAGCGGCACACCAGGCGCGAATTACGTGTTCACGCAGGCCACCGAAAGCGGGCGGCACTTCTTCGCCGAGCAGGTGGAAAAGCAGGTCGGGGCAGGGCTCGACTGGACGCAGCCGCTCGGCAGCGTGCGCCGAAAGCTCAAGCTCGGCGGGCTCGTGAGCCTCCGGAATCGGAGCTTCTGGTCGCGCACCCTGCGCTTCGAGCGCACGCCGCGCGGCGTGGAACCGGAGAGCTGCCCTCCCGGTCGGTTCGACGCGTGCAACGACGCGCTGTTCTCGGACGCGAACATCGGTCCGGTGCTCGAGCTCCGCGAGAACACTCAGGAGACCGATGCGTACGACGCCGCCTTGAACGTCTTCGCCGGCTACGTGATGGCCGAGCTCGGCATCGGCCCGCACGTGCAGCTGCTCGTCGGCGAACGCGTCGAGCACACGTTCCAAACCATCGATCCCTTCGACCAGTTCGATCGCTCGAAAGCCATCGAAGGGGCCCGCATCCAGCGGACGGATCTCTTGCCGGCCCTCCACGCCACCTACGGCCTCGGGGAGGCAACCAAGGTCCGCGCGTCCATGACGCGAACGCTCGCGCGCCCGCAGCTCCGGGAGCTCGCGCCGTTCGCCTTCCAGGATTACTTCGGCGGACGCGTGACCGCGGGCAATCCCGATCTCGAGGTCACCCGCATCACCAACGTCGACGCGCGTATCGAGCATTTCCCGACGCCGACCGAAGTGCTCGCCATGAGCGTGTTCTTCAAGGATTTCCAGGCCCCCATCGAGCCCGTGATCCTCGGGGGCGGCGACGAGGGCTCGCTCACCTATCGGAACGCCGAGGGCGCATCGCTTCTCGGCATCGAGCTCGAGGCGCGGCGCGGGCTCGGTGGGCTCGCCCCGGCGCTCGAAAACGTGAGCGTCGTCGCAAACCTCACGCTGGCGCGGTCGCGCATCCGCATTCGAAAAGAAGGAGCCGTGGCGCTCACGAACGCGTCGCGACCGCTCGTCCATCAGGCGCCGTGGGTGCTGAATCTCGCGCTCGACGCCTCGAGCCGAGACGGCCGCACGGGAGCGCGCCTGCTCTACAACATCGTCGGCCCGCGCCTTTCGCAGGTGGGCAGCGGCGGCCTCGACGACGTGTACGAGCATCCCCGCGGCATGCTCGACGTCACCGTGCACCGCGAGCTGCTCGACGGCCTCCGCCTCAAGCTCGAGGGCAAGAACCTCTTGAACTCCGAGGTCTTGATGACTCAGGGTTGCGGCAACTCGGGACTGTTCGACGACACGTGGCACCTGTCGTGCTCGTACGGCGATGCCGAAGCGGTGACTCGCTACACCGAGGGCGTCACCGTCGCCCTGTCCGCTTCCTACGACTTTTGAGTTTCGACCTCCATCACGGCGTCCCATCCGTCACGGATGGTTCGAGCTGCGTCTTCCCCCCGCGGCGTCTCACCACTCGCGGAGTTTCGAGCTTCGCCCCCCACGGCCGCGTCTCACCACTCGGAGCTTCGAGCTCGTTCTCCATCGCACCGCCTCGCTGCTCTCGGAACATCGAGGTCTCCCACCACTCCCTCGCCGCCGAAATTCGAAATTCGTGGTCTACCGCACCGTCTCGACACTCACGTGTCACGCGACGCGCATACCGAAAGACCAGAACCTCCACGAGCTCACCGTATTTCTCGGAAGGAGATTCGAATGCGACGTGTACTTTCGTCTTGGGCCGTGGCGGCGTTCTTGGCCGCTTCGATGACGGTGCTTGCGTGCGGCGACGAGGACGAGCCGCCCACGGAGACGAGCGGCGGGAGCGCCGGAAAGGGGGGCGCCGGCGGCAAGGGAGGCTCCGGCGGGACCTTCGGGTCTTCGGGAGGGATAGCCGCGACGGGCGGAAACGGCGGTGCCACCGAACAAGGCGGAGCCGGCGGCGAAGCGGAACCGACGGGCGACGCCGGAGCCGGCCCCGGCGGGGCCGGCGGCACTCCCGACGACGCGGGCCCTGGAGGAGCCGCCGGAACCGGCGGCGGCGCCGCAGGCGCTCCCGACGCGGCCGAATGCGATCTGTCCGGCGAGGGCCTCGAGCGCGAGGCGCTGCCCGCAGACATCGAGGAGGACCTGACGCTCACCAACGATCGCGTCTGGGTGATCGAGGGCACCGTGCACGTCCACGACGGCGCCACGCTGACCATCCCCCCGTGCACGCGGCTCGAGGGCCTCTCCGACCCGACGCCTGGGTTCGTCGTCGCGCTGCGCGGCGGCCGCATCGTCGCGGACGGCACCGCCGAAGAGCCCATCCTCTTCACGAGCAGCCAACCGGTGGGCGAACGCCGCGCCGGCGATTGGGGCGGCGTCGTGCTGCTCGGACGCGCCCCCATCACGCGGCCGGGAGGCGACACGGAAGCCATTTACGAGGGCCTCACCGACGAGATCTACACGTACGGCGGCGACGACCCCGACGACGACAGCGGCACGCTCCGCTACGTGCGCATCGAGTTCGGCGGCTGGGACATCTTCCCGGACAAGGAGGTGAACGGCCTCTCCATGGCCGGCGTCGGTAGAAGGACGGTGATCGATCACGTCATGGTCAGCAACACGCTCGACGATTGCTTCGAGTGGTGGGGTGGCACCGTCGAGGCGAGCCATCTCATCGCCAACAACTGCGGCGACGACTACTTCGACGGTGACGAAGGCTGGCGAGGCGGCGCCCGCTACCTGTTCGGACGGCGCGACGTCGCGTCGGTCGATTCCGACGACCCGAACGGCTTCGAGCTCGACGGCATCAACGACGGAACCGAGCCGCGCACCGCGTTCTCCTTCCAGAACGTCACGCTGTGCGGCACGGGCGAGCCCTCGCCGCGCGCCAACCCACACTACGGCATGCTGCTCCGGGAGCTCGTCACGGGCACGCTGGAGAACGTCGCTCTCCTCGGCTTCGAGTACGGCATCGAGACGCGCGACGCAATCGCCCAGGGAGACGTCACCATCGAGAGCTCGAGCTTCTGGGCCCTGTCCGAGGGCATCGGCGAGACGGACGCGGGCGGCGACGACGACGGCGGCTTCGACGACGCGTCGATCTTCACGGAAACGCCGAGCAACGAGGTCCCCGATCCCGTGCCCTTCACCGTCGCGGAGTGCCTCGAGGACGAGGGACCGACGGCGGCCGTGCTCGAGTCCGGCCTGGGCGCCTTCCCCGACGCGGACGCCGTCGCCCGCTGGGCGCTCGACGCGCCTTGGGTCGACTGGTCCGAAGACTGACGATACCGCACGGGCGCTTCGAGCGTCCCAACGCCGAGCGCCGGCCGAGACTCTTCTCGGCCGGCGTTTCGCATGTCCACCGGCGCTCCCTCCGGCGCGTGCGCCGCACACGTGCACGGCATTCGAGTTCGTCTTCCATTCGCGTCCGCGTTGACGGGTACGGAATGCTTCGTTGCGCTCAGGGCGTGTCGGCGTCCGTGTCCGCGCCCTCGTCCCGAAGCTCGATTTTCATCTTGGGAGCGTGCTCGGGCGGAACGTTTTGCATGGTCGGAAGGCGAACATCCGGAGCGCCTTCGCCGGGATCCGGGGCAGTCGTGGGGAGGACGATGGCCGCGACGAGAAAGCCGAGCACGAGGCCGGCGACGCCGCCGAGCCACAGCGCCGAGCGAAAGCTTCTGAAAGGCTTGGACATGATTCCCTCCGAGTTCCCGTGTTTTGCCCCGGGGCCTGCAGGTTCCGGGCCGGAGCGTCGGCGCCCCGGCGCACGGCACGAAAAGCGCGCATTCGACGCTCGTGGCGCCGTGGAGCGCTCGTTTCTTCACATCGTGCAGAGGCGCAACGTCTGCCGGGCGGATGCCGCTCGACGCAAGCCCTGCACCCCCGGAGGCGCGCCGGGTCGATTTTCCCGTCGAGGCGGAATAAGCCGCAACGACCGCTGGCGGCGCGCGGCGTGGCACGTCCACTGCACTGCTCCCGTTCGTGTCCACATCCACGGAAGGAATCCGGCTTTCGCCCGAATCCGAGGTGACCCAGGCGAGCCAGTCGATGGTGCGTTTCGCGGAGCGTACGGGCATCCGCTCGACCGAGCGCACCCGGCGATACCTGTGGACCGATGCATTCGCGGTCTGCAACTTCCTGACGCTCTCCGATGCGACCGCGGGGCGAGCGCACCGCGACCTCGCGATCGAGCTCGTCGATCGCGTCCACCACACGTTGGGGCGCCACCGCCCTGGCGATTCGCGGTTCGGTTGGCTCAGCGGGCTCGGCGAGGCCGAAGGCGAGCTCCACCCGACGCGCGGTGGGCTCCGCATCGGTAAACCGTTGCCCGAGCGCGAAGAGAACGAGCGCCTCGACCAGGAGCTCGAATGGGAGCGCGACGGGCAGTACTTCCACTATCTCACCAAGTGGATGCACGCGCTCAATCAGGTCTCCCGGCGCACGCGCGATCCGCGCTTCAACGTATGGGCGCGAGAGCTCGCCGAAACCGCGTGCAGCGCGTTCACGCGCGAAGAACCGATCACCGGGCGCCGGCGCCTCGTCTGGAAGATGAGCGTCGATCTGTCGCGACCTCAGGTCGCGGCCATGAGCCCCCACGACCCGCTCGACGGCTTCGTGACGTGCGCGGAGCTGCGTGCCACCGCCGCCGTGCTCGGTGCGACCGCAGCCGGACCGACGCTGGAACGGGAGCTCGCACAGCTCGCGGCCATGCTCGACGAAACCGAGTGGCTCACCGCGGATCCCTTGGGCATCGGCGGACTGCTCTTCGATGCGTGTCGGCTCGGGCAGCTCGTGGCATCCGGAGCCATCGACAAAACCAGCCTGCTCGACGACGTCTTGATCCAGGCTCTCGATGGCCTGCGCCTCTACGTCGCTCAGGACGATTTGCGCCGGAGCGCGAGCCAGCGCCTCGCATTCCGCGAGCTCGGCCTCGCCATCGGTCTGCTCGGCACGCGGTTCATGGGGCCAGCCGACCCCGAGCTGCTCGAAGCATTGCGCGAGTATCTTCCGCTCGGCAGCACGATCCGCACGTTCTGGTTGAACCCAGAACACCGCCACGCGGCGTCTTGGACGGAGCACCTCGACATCAACGAGGTCATGCTCGCCACGGTGCTCGCGCCCGAAGGATTTCTCGCGTTGTAACCCCCTCGCGGGGGGCGCGCCGCGAGGAGGCGAGCAGCGATTTTGCCCGATGACCGCGACGGGTTTCGGGTGCCCGTCGCGTCGTATGGCGCCCATCGTGCCCCTCGGCCGGCGCGAGTCACCCGAACCCGGACGATCTCGATTCCGCGCGCCGGCCGAGTGCGCGTTCGATATCGGCGAGCGACCCAAAGAGCGCCGCAATCGTCGCAATCACGACCCGCACCCGCGGCCACTCTCGTCGTGTCCGAAAGCAGCGCTCGCGCCGTGCGGCAGCCGCTCGTCGGGCGCCCGTACCCCACGGTGTGCGGATCAGCGAGCGACCTCGTGCGTGAGCACCGCGATGTTCCGCACGCCGCTCGCGCGCGAAAGATCCATCGCTTCCATCGCCGTGCCGAACGGCGAGGCGTCGTGGGCGTCGAAGTAGAGCACGCGCTGGTTCGCCCCCGCGAGCAGGCGCGGGAGCCGCACCGGGATCTCCGATTTGTCGAGAACCATGCGATTTACGCGAATGACGCCGTTCGCGTCGACCGTCATGACGACGGGCGCGTTCTCGCCGCGCGCTGGTTTGGGCGGTTCGTCCGCCGCCTCCGGCTTCGGCGGCAGGTGGAGCGTGAACGTCTTCGACGTCGTGATGGTGAGGATCATGAAGATGATCAGAACCACCAGCACCACGTCGACGAGCGGCGTCACGTTGATGGTGGGAACCGCCTGACCTCTTCCCGAGGTCCCTGATTGCGTCATACCCATCGTGCACTCTCCACACTTCCTCGCCGAACCCGGCGACCAGCTCCGAAGGCGGGGTCAGCCCGCGCCGTCCGGCGCTTGCTTCGGGGTGACTTTCAACAGGACGGACTTGAAGCCGATGTGCTGCAGAGCGCCGAACGTCTGGCGCACGTGCTCGTACGGACAGCGCTCGTCGGCCTTGAGCAGCAGGGAGCGCTCGGGCGCCTCGCCGTGCAGCCGCTCGACGAGCGCCGAGAGCTCCGACGTGGAGACGCTGCGCCCCTCCACGAGCACCGTCCCGTCTGCGGCCACGGCGACCTCGATCGGGTTCATGTCCTTCGGTTTCGGATCGGGGCGCGTGACTTTCGGCAGCTCGATGGGTGCGCCTTCGGTGAGCGCGGGCGCAACCACCATGAAGATGATGAGCAGCACCAGGACGACGTCGACTAGAGGCGTGACGTTGATCTCCGGCGCCCCGGCGAGCCCATCAAGCCGCTTGGCGCTTCCGCTGCTTCGTATCGTCACGCCCATGATGGTTCTCCACCTCGTCGAGGAGCTCGGCGACGGCGCGGCCGAGCGCGAGCTCGATGCCGGCGATGCGCGCGCTCAGGGC
>QGUH01000906.1 GCA_003242355.1 Pseudomonadota bacterium | reverse complement strand
GGGAGGCTCGGGCGGCACGACGGGCGGTGCCGCTGCAGGCGGCGCCGGTGGAACCACGAGTGGTGGCGCGGCCGGCGGTGGTGCTGCGGGCAGCGGCGGCACGGCCGGCGGTGGCGCGGCCAACGGAGGCACCGACCCTGGCAGCACGGGAGGAACGGGCGGCGACGGCGGCACGGCGGGCAGCAACGGCGGCACGGCAGGAGGTGCGGGTGAAGGCGGAACCGCCGGTACTGCCGGAAATGGCGGCGAAGCCGGCGCCGATCACTCGTGGGACGGCTGCGAGGAATTCATCATGCCGGCGGACTGCACCATCCCGCAGGGCGCGGTTTTGCCGGGTGAGCTCCGCTGCACGGGGCTCTACTCGAACTGGGAGGAGCGGAAGCTGCGTTGCGGCGTGCGCCCGTACAAGCCCGCGCACGAGCTCTGGTCGGATGCGGCGGGCAAGCAGCGCTACGTGTGGTTGCCTCCGGGCAAGACCATCGACGTGAGCAACCCGGACGAGTGGGACTATCCGGTCGGCACACGCTTCTGGAAAGAGTTTTACGTCGGGCCCGAGGGTAACCAGAGGCTCGGAGAGACGCGCTATCTGCTCCGTGCCGAGGCTGGTTGGCTCTACACCGCGTACGTGTGGAACGAGGATGGCACTGCCGCCATTCAGCACAACGACGGTGTCGAGGATTTGTTCGCGACCGGTCACACCGTCCCGAGCCGCGAGCAGTGCAAGACGTGCCACATCGGTCGCGTCAACTTCATCCTCGGGTGGGACTTCATCATGCTCGGCGAAGGGGCCACCGGCGTCACGGCCAAGGACCTCGCCGAAGAGGACCGCCTGAGCGGGCTCGATCCCGCCTGGCTCGACGCCAAGGTTCCGGGCGACGCCGTGGAAAAAGCGGCCCTCGCCTACCTCCACGCGAACTGCGGCATCAGCTGTCACAACACGGGGATCGACGCCACGGGCAACCCGAGCGGCTTGTATCTGCGCCTGGACGTCGACAGGCTCGACAGCCCGCTTTCGACCTACGCGGCCGAGGGCATCAACCACGTGCCGGCCCCGAACGCCAAGATCGGCGCTCTGCCCGAGGGGAACTACTACGACATTCGACCGGGCGATCCCGAGCGCAGCCTCGTCTACCGGCGCATGCTCGTCCGCGGCTCGGAGACCGCGATGCCGCCGCTCGGCACCCACGTGGTGCACGAAGAGGGCGTCGCGGCCGTAAAGGCGTGGATCGAGTCGATGACCGAAGCGCGCGGCTACCCGCCGCCTGCGCCGTAAGCTACTTGGTTTTGGTTTTCGCCTTCTCGCGGGTGCGTTCGAGGTAGTCGCAACCGCGCTCGTTTCCGCGCTCGCAGGCCTTCCAGAACACCGCTCGAGCGCGCGCCTCGTCTTTCGGGACGCCTTCGCCGGCGATCAGCATGGCGCCGAGCGCGACGCATGCCTCCGGGTCGCCGCCCTCACACCCCTTCGTGAACAGCGTGTGCGCCTTTTCGAGATCCCGCGGTGTGCCGTCTCCGTTGTAGTGAATCAGAGCGAGGTTGTAACAGGCTTCGCCTGCGCCGCGATCGCACGCCTTTTCGAACAGAGGAATGGCGGCAGCGGGATCCTTCGCCACGCCGCGCCCCGTGACGCGCATGACGCCGAGATTGATGCAGCTCTTGGTGTCGTTGCCCTTGCACGCGCGCTCGTAGAGCTTCGCGGCCTTCACCGGATCGCTGCCGAAGTCCGTGCCGAGATCGGTCCACGTCGCGAGGTTCGAGCAGCCGAGGGCGTTTCCCAAATCGCAACCGCGCGAATAGAGCTCCACGGCTTTGGCGACGTCCTTCGCCACGCCTTTGCCCTCTTGATAGAAGGTGGCCAGGTTGGTGCACGCCTCGGCCACGTTGCCGGCGCAGGCCTTCTCGTAGAGCTCGGCGGCTTTGGTGAGGTCGAGCGGGAGGCCTTTTCCCGACGAGTACAGGACGCCGAGGTCGTAGCAGCTCGCGGAGCGGCCTGCCGAGCACGCAATCCCGTAGAGCTCGGCGGCCTTCGCCACGTCGCGCCCCACCTTCTCGCCGGTGAGGTATCTGCGCGCGAGCTGCTCGCATCCCGACGTATCCTCCGGTGTGCAAACGGGGGCGGACGCCTCGGACGCTGCCGAGTCGGATTTCTTTTTCGCGCACGCCGCGAGGACGACGAGCGCGACGATGCAGCAACGAAGCGGGGTCAGCATGGCGCAGAGTGGCTCGCAGGCTAGCATGGGGCGAGGGGCCGTCACCGTGCGGCAGGGCGCAACGGCGACGCACGCCGAGGAGCAGACGCTCACCGTGGCTTGCTCCCGCACTGGGCGACGGCGCGGCGGCGGACGCGCCCCCCCTGAACCCGTCCGAGCCGCCTGGAAGCGAAAAAGTGGGCTCGGGCCCCCGCTCGGGCGAAGCCCGAGCTTGGCGGGCCCGCGGCGCGCGCAGCCGCAGGCGAGCACGCCGCGTCGCAACGTGCGCTGCCGCGCGGGGGCATCGGAGCACGGTGACGCTCGCGACACGGCTCGCCGAGACGTCCGCCGTTGCGCGCA
>QGUH01000905.1 GCA_003242355.1 Pseudomonadota bacterium | reverse complement strand
CTCGCTCTACACGCCCGGACGGTGTAGCCTCGCGAGGGCCAACCGCCCCCTGCCGCTGAATGCTCCGATCCCTGCGCGTTGCCCTGAGCTCCCTCGTGCTGCTCTGTGCTGCTCCGGCCTTGGCAGTCGATGCGACTGCCGCGAGTCAGGAGAACATTCGAGCGGCAGCGGATGCCTTCGATCGAGGGCGTGACGCGTATCGCGTAGAAGATTTCGCGGCTGCAGCGGAGGCTTTCGAAGCGGCGGATCGATTTGCCGCGTCGGCGACCGCGATCGAATACGCGATTCGAGCACACGACAAGGCGGGGCAGCTCCACCGCGCAGCAACGGTTGCGGTCGTTGCGAAGGCGAGGCACCCCAGCGAGAAAAAGCTCCAAAGCCTCGTTGCGGAGGTCCTCGGCCGCGCCGAGCGGGAGCTCTTCGAGCTCGCGGTGGAATGTTCGGAGCCATGTGAGCTTTCCGTCGACTCCGAGATCGTGTTCGGCAAGGCGGATTTCGAGCGGACGATTTTCCTTCCCGAGGGCACTCACACGATAGGGGCCGCATTCGGGCAGGGGCGCTCGGAGACGAAAGAGATCGTGGCGCGACGCGGCGGGCAGGGGCGATTGCTCTTCGAAGCGCCGCCGGACCCGGTGCAAGTGGCCCGCAAGAAATCGAAGTCGAAACCGGAATCGGAGGCGGACCCCGAGCCGCAGTATTTCTTCACGGAGGCGGATTCGGGGACGGACGACGCCGCATCTTCGCAGGAGCGAGCGGAAGCGTCCGGTGAGGGCTGGTCGCCGGCCATCTTCTGGGTGCTTGTGGGTGCAACCGTGGCAGCCGGGGGCGCCACCATCGCGAGCGGTTTGGACGCTCTCGAGAATCCCGGCGAGGAGCGGCTGCGCGACGCGTGTCGCACGGGGCCGCGGGAACACTGCGAGGCGCTCTACTCCGACGGGGTGCGCCGGCAAAATCGCACGAACATCTTGTTGGGCACGACCGTGGGGCTCGGTCTCGTGACGGCTCTCGTCGGTGTGCTGGCGACGGACTTCGGCGCTTCCTCCAACGACGGCGATGACGGGCTTTCGGCTCGTGCCAGCGGTCTTCGCCTCGAGCCGTGGCTCGTTCTCGGCGAAACCGCGGTCGCGGGCGCGCAGGGGAGGTTTTGAACGTGGTTGCGGCGAAGCTGTTCGATCCGCGCGCTGGTCGCCACTACGTCGATCGCTACGAGCTGATCGGGGAGATCGCCTCGGGCGGGATGGCGACCGTGTATCTCGCGCGACTCACGGGCGTCGGTGGCTTCCAGCGATTCGTCGCCCTCAAGCGCCTGCATCCCCACCTCGCGCTCGATGCGGACTTCGTGCAGATGTTCCTCGACGAGGCGCGGCTCGCCGCGGGCATCCACCATCCGAACGTGGTGCCGATCCTCGAAGTGGGGGCGAGCGCCATCGGGTACTACCTCGTGATGGAGTACATCGACGGCGACACCCTGGCGCGGCTGCTCGCTCGTTCGACGGGGCAAGGGCAGCGGTTGCCGCTGCCCGTGAGTCTCCGCATCGGGCTCGACATGCTCGCGGGGTTGCACGCGGCGCACGAGCTCCGCGACGGCTCGGGAACTCCGCTCGAGCTCGTGCATCGCGACGTCTCCCCGCAGAACGTGCTCGTGGGGCTCGACGGCATCGCGCGCATTACGGACTTCGGCGTGGCGCGTGCGTCGACACGGCTCTCCGCGACGCGCGTCGGGCAGCTCAAGGGCAAGGTCGCCTACATGGCTCCCGAACAGGCCCAGGGCGGCGACGACATCGATCGGCGTGCCGACGTCTTCTCGTCGGGCGTCGTGCTTTGGGAGTGCCTGGCGGCGCGACGCTTGTTCAAAGCGGAGAACGAGATGGCGACGCTCTCGCGCGTCCTCTCCGAGCCCGTGCCGCCGCTTTCACGCGTGGCGCCGCACGTGCCCGCACCGATCGCGGACGTCGTGATGCGGGCGCTCGAACGCGATCCGGCGAAGCGCCATCCGACGTGCGCGGCGTTCGCCGACGAGCTCGACGCCGCGGTTCGACGCTGTGATCGTCTCGCGACACCGCGCGAGGTGGGGAGCTACCTCGAGTCGGTGCTCGGAGAAGAGACCGCCGTGCAACGCGAAGCGGTCCGCCTCTGGCTGTTACGCAACGAGCCCGAGGCGACGCAAGCGCCCCGTTCGGTGCCGCCGCCGGCGTTGAGCGGAACCGTTTCTCACGCCGCCGTGAGCGTGGCGGATCCGTCCGAGAGTCGGTCGTACACGCGGGTCGGGGCGCGGCGCTCGCTCGGCGGGCGGGCTCTGCTCGGTTTGCTCGCCGTCGGCGTCGCGGTCACGGCGTTCTACGCGGCGCGGGCCATCCGGGGCTCGTCCGGAGCGGCTGCTCCGATGGGGTCGGAGGCGGTCGTGGCGGCGTCGGCAGCCGTCTCGCCCGTGGCGCCGCCGCCCGCCGCTCCACCCCCACCGGCGACGGCCACCGCGGTCGAGAACAACTCCGTCGAGAGCAGGGAGACGGTTCCCGAGGCGGACGCGCCCGCGACCCCGGCAGCCGA
>QGUH01000904.1 GCA_003242355.1 Pseudomonadota bacterium | reverse complement strand
GGGCGAGCTCCACACGGCGCTCGAACGCGGCGTCGCGGGAATGCGCATCGGCGTGGACGTCGACGAATGGGCGTCGGCGCCAGAGGATCTCTGCCGACCGGGGCGCGAAGCGCTCGCCGCGCTCGAACGCGCCGGCGCGCGCCTGGTCGAGGTCCACTCACGCCTCGCGCGCTACGCCGGGCCCATCGGGTACCTCACCGTCGGCATCGAAGGCTACGTGGCGCTCGCCCGCATTCGCGAGCGGCACATGGACGAGCTCGGGCTCGACTTGCAGCTCGTGCTCTCCGGCCTCGAGACGTTCCGCCCGGACGACTACGTCGACGCGCAGCGCCTGCGCTCCGCGCTACGGCGTGAGACCGCCGACATTCTCCGCGGCGTGGACGTGATCGCCCTTCCCGCCGTGGGCCGGAGCCCGCTGTCGGTGACGCGCGACGAATCCCGCTCCGGCTTCATCGACCCGGCGGCGCTCGACGCGACCTGTCGCTTCTCCTTCCTCGCCAATCTGACGGGGCTGCCCGCCGCGTCCGTCCCCGTCGGTCAGGACGCCGACGGAATGCCCGTCGCGCTGCAGCTCGTCGGCGACGCCTGGGACGAAGCCGCGGTGCTCTCGGTCGCCGCAGAGCTCGAGCGGCTCGGCATCGCCGAGCCCCCGCGCGCGCCCGCCGCCGTCGATCTTCTCGCCGACTGACGCCGGGCTCGACCTTCCGCCCCGGGAGCCCGAAGTCCAAGATGCCTGGACTCGGGCTCCCCATCGCGGAAGGCTGCATTCGGAACGCGCTAGAGCTGCCCCGCTTTCGCCTTCGAGATCCACTGGCGGATCTCGGTCTCGATGACGTTCAGGGCCTGACCCTTGAAAGGACGGAGGAGGAACGGGACGTCGAGCTCGAGCTCGAACGCCCGGTCCTGGACCTCGAGCGAGCCGTTCAGGGTCATGCCCTTCACGCTGAACGAGATGTCCGCCCGATTGGGGCTCACCCAGTGCGAACGGGGCGAGTACTTGGCGAACTTCTCCACGTAGGTGGTGAGCGCCTTGTCCGCGACCTCTTTCGCGCGTTCCTGACCCAGATCGTGGTTGACGACGTGCTTCATTCCCATGCCGCCCGCATCTTCCCAAATCCGAAGGAACCGACAACCCGGAATCGGTCCCGGAGCGGAGCGCTTCGCGGCGCCGGCTGCCAGGGCCGAACGAGCGCCGACTGCCGTTCGTCGGCCCGCGCGCTCGACACCAGCGCCGTTGCGGCATTTCGCCGCGCGCGGCGAAGCGCTCGTCCTCACGGGCTCCGTTCGGCGAACACCACGTCCGTGACGACGCCGAAGTGGTCGGAAGCCCAGATGGCTTCGCCGTCGCGCAGCTCCGGCGTGGCAAATGCCACTTCCGTGCGAATCGGCTCGCCGCGCAGCAGCGCGTCGGGCCCGCGCACGAACACGTAATCGATCCGCCGAGACGGCTCGCGAGCCCGGCGCGCGTAGTCGTTCTTGCGATCGAACGTCGTGCCGGCGCTTCCGTCGCCGCCGAACACCCAAGCGTCCGCGAAGAACACGCTGCGCCCCTCGTGCACCTTCAAGCCCCGGAGATAGCGGATCTCGTCCGAGTCCGGATCGGCGTTGAAATCGCCCATCAGCACGGGCGGCAAGACGTCGCGCTGCACCGGTGCCATCTCGAAGATCCGGTCCACGATGAAGCGCACCTGCTCGAGGCGCGTGCTGCCATGGTCGAGCTTCCAATTCAGATGGGTGACGAAGGCGGGCAACGGACCGAAGGGGCTCTTCACACGCGCGAAGAGCAGCGATCGGCGCTCCCCCGTTTCGTGCCCCGGTAGCTCGAACACTCGTGTCTCCTCGATCGGATGGCGACTGAGCAGCGCGTTGCCGAAGCGCAATCCGTGCGAGTAGTCGCTCGCCTCCCCGAAGGCGACCTCGTAGCCCAGATTCTGCGCGATTTCCGTCGCTTGGCAGGTGCTCGGCGTAAAGGCGGCAGCGGCTCCGTCCGAAACCAGACGCAGCACTTCTTGAAGCCCGAGGATCGCCGGCTCGAGGCGTTGAATCTCCTTGCGGATCACCTGGAGCCGCTCGGTCCAGGGGCCCGACTTGTTCCACACGTTCAGGGTGGCGATGCGCAGCGTGGACATGCGGCTAGGATAGTGCCGTCACGACGGCCAACCCGCGGTGCCCTTCCCCGCACGCCCTTCCGCCCACGGGAACTCTGGTCGGCTCCGTCTTCCGCGTGTTTCGGCACGTTCCCGAACGGCGCGGGTGCTCGGGTCGCACCACCTTCCGCGTGTTTCGGCGCGTTCCCGAACGACGCAAGTGCTCGGGTCGCACCGTCTTCCGCGTGTTTCGGCGCGTTCCCGAACGGCGCGGGTGCTCGGGTCGCACCACCTTCCGCGTGTTTCGGCGCGCTCGTCCACCACTCGTCGCTCCGGGGGAGCTCCGGGGGAGCGCTTGCCGGCCCGAGGGCGCTCCTCTACGCTGGACCAGCATGCTGATCGGGGTCGATTTCGGTGGGACGCAAGTCAAAGCCGGCATCGTCGAAGGTGGAGAGGTCGT
>QGUH01000903.1 GCA_003242355.1 Pseudomonadota bacterium | reverse complement strand
TTTTTGTCCGGCAGGTTCGTGGTTTTTATAGGCCCGGCTCGGCCCCCCCCGTGTTCCCCCGGCGCCCCCCTGGCGGCGGTGAGCGTCCACCTGCCCGGGAGCCTGGATCGCGCGGACAAGGCGAGCGGGCTGTTGCGGCTCGTTCGCGAGCTGCAAGGCGTCGATCCGGCACGCGCGCGGGGCGCGTACGCCTTCATCGGTGACAGCGAGAACGACGCGGCGTGTTTTGCGGCGTTCCACGTCACCATCGGGGTCAGCAATTTCTCCGGGCGCCCCACGCTGCCGCCGCGCTTCGTGACCCGTGGGGCACGCGCTGTGGGCTTCGTCGAAGCCGCTCGGCTCCTCGTGGAGGCGCGGCGTTCGGCGTCCCCTTCCCGGTGAGCCATGAGCGGCGCTTCGCCTTCGGAACCGGTTGCGAGCCCCGCGAGGCGAAAGCGAACGCTGCGGAGCGCGCTCGCACGCCTCGTTCGAGAACCGCTCGTTCACTTTCTCGCGCTCGGCGTCTTGCTCTTCGCCGGCGAAAAGCTCCTTCGCGGGGCGAGCGCGGACGATCGGACGATCGTGATCACGCGCGCCACGGTGGCGCACCTCGAGCGAGAGCTCGCGGCGGAGCTCGGGCGAGCGCCGAGCCGCGCCGAGCTCGATCGGGCGCTCGCGCGCTACAAGCTCGAAGAGGCCGCTTATCGCGAAGCCCTGCGGCTCGGTCTCGATCGCACCGACCCTGCGGTGCGCACGCGCCTCGTCACGCGCGTCCGCGAGCTCTACGACAAGCTCGAGATTCCCGAGCAGCCGACCCCCGCGGAGCTCGACGCCTTCCTCGCGGAGCATCGACCACTGTACGAGCTGCCGGCGCGCTTCTCGTTCGAGCACGCGTTCGTGGAGCGCAGCCAGCCGGACGCGGCGAAACGCGTCGAAACGCTGCGCGAAGCGCTCGCGCGCGGTGCGCCCGTGGCGGGGCTCGGGGACGCTTTCGAGCGCGGCACCACGTTCTCGGCGCAGACGTTCGAGGACATCGCGCGGGTGTTCGGCTTTCCGTTCGCGGTCGCCGTCCGCCGCCAAGAGCCGGGGACGGTGGTGACGATCGAGTCGAGTCACGGATACCACGCGGTGCGCGTCATCGAGAAAACACCGCCGACGCTGCCGCCACGCGCCCTGCTCGAGCCGCGGCTCGTGCGTGACTACCAGATCGCCAAGAGCGGTGAAAGGAGCGACGCCGCGCTCGAGAAGCTCGCCGCGAAGTACACGTTCGTCGAGGAAGGTTCCCGGTGAGCCGCGCGTTGCTCGGTCTCGTGTCGCTCGCGCTCGCCGTCCTCGTCACGAAGGCGAGCGGGGCGCACGAGCTCTCTTCGGGAACGCTCTCGCTCGAAGAGCGGCAACCGGGCGTGTTCGCAATGCGCTGGGCGCCGCCCGCGACGCCCCTCGCCGGCGCGGTCGCCGTCCGCCCGCAATTCCCGGAGCACTGCCAGGTGCTTCCCGGAGTCGTCGACTGCGGGACGCGGGGGCTTTCGGGACGGCTCGCGTTCGAAGGCCTTTCCGACACGAACTACCGCGTGCTCGGGCGCATCGCCTGGCACGGCGGGCGCGAACGGAGCTTCGTGGCGACGGGAGACGCGCCGAGCATCGAGCTCCACGGTGGGCTCGCAACGGGCGGAATGGCAGCCACCCTGCGCACGGCGTGGGAGTACCTCGCGCTCGGCGTCGAGCACATCCTCCTGGGCGTCGACCACCTCGCGTTCGTGATCGGGCTCTTGTTGCTCGTCCGACGCGGGCGACGCCTCTTCGTGACGATCACGGCGTTCACCGTCGCCCACAGCGTGACCCTCGCCGCCGCCGTGCTCGATCGCGTGCGCTTGCCGCCAAGACCCGTGGAGGCCACCATCGCGCTTTCCATCCTGTTGCTCGCGGTCGAGTGCGCGCGCCCTCGAGAGTCGCTCTCGCGCCGTTTTCCGTGGCTCGTCGCGTTCGCGTTCGGCCTGCTGCACGGCTTCGGCTTCGCCGGAGCGCTCTCCGAAATCGGCTTGCCTCCCCACCGAACCGCGCTCGCGCTCGCGACGTTCAACGTCGGGGTGGAGCTCGGCCAGATCGCCGTGGTGGCGGGGGCGCTCCTCGGAACGAAGTGGGCGTTGCGCCGCGTTCCGGCGCTCGTCCGCGGCAAGCTCGCGCTGGTGTACGCGCTGGGCGCGCTTGCGGCGTTCTGGACGCTCGAGAGACTGTAGAATCTCGCGCTCGGGCGCCGCGCGCAGCGGGGACCGAAGCTGCGAAAAGCCGAGACGCCGATCGGTGTCCAACCGATCGGCGTCCCGTGACGAGCGCCGCGTGAGGCGCGACGGACGTCAGGCCTTCAGAATGCCGTCGATGGTGCGCGAGCCGACGCCCATGCTGGACTCGGTGCTGCCGAAGCCTCGAGCCAACGTGAGCAAGTATTCGCCGTGGTTGCGCTCGACGGAGAGGAACTCGCCCGTCCGGAACGGCGTGTTCTTCCCGGCGATGAGGACGTCCGGCAGGGTCTTCGGCGAGGGCTGACCGGCGGTGGTGTGGGTGTTGGGGGCG
>QGUH01000061.1 GCA_003242355.1 Pseudomonadota bacterium | reverse complement strand
TTGGCACGGGGCCCATGTGCCCGTCCGGCCGTCCCCGCCGAGGTTCGGCCGGGGGGTGGGTCCGAGGTCCGATCCGGTTCCCAGCCGCGGGGGCGCGGCTTCGATGTCGGCCACGTTTTCGCTCGGGCGACGCGCCGGATACGGGCCGGAAGCCAGGATCTCGAAGAGGCGTTCTCGTTCGAAGGTGCCGCGGTGCACGAGGCGTTCCGCGCGGAACACGATGCCTTCTTCCTCCAACGAGGAGGAAAAGGCGGGCATGGAGCCCGGCGTCGTTCCGCCGATGTCCGCGTGGTGACCGCGCGCCGCGACGACCGCGATGCGCCGGCCCGAGGCGTCGTGAACGGGTGCGACGACCGTGACGTCGGGCAAATGCGAACCACCCAGCGCGGGGTCGTTGGTCACGAAAGCGTCGCCGGGCTCCGCGTCGGGATGCAACGCGAGCACGGCGCGCACGGATTCGCTCATCGCACCCAGGTGAACCGGAATGTGCGGCGCGTTCGCGACCAGGCCGCCGTGGGCGTCGAAGACCGCGCACGAAAAATCGAGCCGCTCGCGGATGTTCACACTGAGCGCCGTGCGCCGCAGCGTGTGCCCCATGCGCTCGGCGATCGACATGAAACGGCTGCCCACGAGCTCGAGCACGATCGGATCGGGGCCGTTCGTGCGAGACGCGGGCCGATTGACCGTGTCTTCCCGAGAGTCGACCGGGCTCGCGATCAGGATCCCGTCCTCCCGCAGGACCAAGTCGAAACCCGGATCGACGACGATCGTGCTCGTGTCCTCCGTGATGATCGCGGGGCCGACGACGCGGGCGCCCACTGCGAGCTCGGCGCGATCGAGCACCGGGACGTCGCGGAGCAGCTCGCCGTTCCAAAATAGGGAGCTCGGGGGGCGCCGGGTCCCTCGGGGAGCGCGCGCGTTCGGCGCCGAAGCAGGAGGCTCGCTCGCTCGGCCGCTCACCGTGACCCGCGCACGGCGGAGCTCGATCGGATGATTGTGCCGCACGTAACCGAACTCCGCGCGATGCTGCGACTCGAAGCGCGCGCGCAACGTCGCCGCGTCGAAGGCGGCGTCGACCAGCAACGCGTGATCGGTGCCGCGGTAGCCCAGCTCGAGCTTGCGGCGGGTCACGAAGGTGCGCGCGCCCTCGAGCGCCAGCGCGGCGCGTCCTTTGGCTTCCAGCGCCTCGAACACGGCGCCGAGCTCTGCGGCCGCCGCTTCGTTGAGCTCGCAATCCCCGAGCTCGCGCGTCCCGCTGGTGGAGAGGTCGGCGAGCCCCATGCCGTAGGCAGAGAGCACGCCCGCGAGCGGGTGGAACAACACCCGACGGATGCCGAGCTCGCGCGCGAGCGCGCACGCGTGCTGGCCGCCGGCCCCGCCGAAGACGACGAGCGCGTGATCCCGAACGTCGTAACCGCGCTTGATCGACACCTCCCGGATCGCATCCGCCATGTTCTGATTGGCGATCCTGAAGAATCCCTCCGCCACCTCGAGCGGTGAGAGCGAGCCGCCGCGCTCGCGAATCGCGCTCGAAATCTCGGCGAGCCGGGCGTCGACGCGCGTGCGCTCGAGTGGAAAGGGGAAGGCGTCGGGCAGGACGCGACCGAGCGCCAGGTTCACGTCGGTGAGCGCGAGCTCGGTGGCTTCGGGAGCGCCGTAACAGAGCGGACCGGGACGTGCGCCTGCGCTTTCTGGGCCGACCGAGAGTCGATGGCCGTCGTAGCGGCACAGCGAGCCCCCACCGGCGGCCACCGTGTGGATGGCGAGCATCGGCGCGCGCAGCGCGACCCCAGCCACTTCGGTTTCGTAGCGCAGCTCGAGCTCACCCTCGATGCGCGACACGTCCGTGGACGTCCCGCCCATGTCGAAGGCGATCGCACGCGCGCAGCCGGCGCTCTTCGCGACGTGGAGCGCCGCCACGGCGCCGCCCGCCGGCCCCGAGAGGATCGCGTGCGGCCCGCGACAGCGCCCGGGCTCCGAAAGCCCGCCACTCGATTGCATCACGAGCAGACGGCTGCCCGAGAGCTCGCGCGTGAGCTTTTCGAAGTGGTCCGTGAGCACGGGCGTCAGGTACGCGTCGAGAACCGCCGTATCGCCGCGCGCCACGAGACCGATTTCCGGAGCGAGCTCGTGCGACCCCACGGTGTGCGTGAACCCCGCGGCCCTCGCCGCTCGGGTCAGATTCCGTTCGAGCGTGCCGCTCCCGTAGTCGTGCAGGACGACCACGGCGGCGCTCGAAAGCCCGCGGCTTCGGGCGGCTTCGAGCGCGCGTGCCAGCTCCTCCGCATTCGGCTCTCGCTCGGGAGTGCCGTCGGGGGCAGCGCGGGCGTCCACTTCGAGCACGGCCTCGTAGAGCGGTTTCGGTTTTCGGATCTCGAGCGCGAACAGCTCGGGGCGGGCTTGCGTGCCGATCTCGAGCACGTCGCCGAAGCCGCGGCTGATGACGAGGAGCGTGCGCGCTCCCTTGCGCTCGAGCAGCGCGTTGGTCGCGAGGGTCGTGCCCATGCGGATCTCGCAGGGCGGGATCGCGTCGTTCGCCCCCAGTCCGAGCAATCTCCGAATGCCGACGAGCGGGGCTTCGTCCGACGAGAGCACTTTGGTAACGCGCAGCTCCCCGGTCGCGCGGTCTCGCAGGATGCAATCCGTGAAGGTTCCGCCGCGGTCGATCCACACGTCGTAGCGCATCGTCGCGCGAGTGTATTCCGCCGCAGGGGATGCCGCCCGACCGGTGAACGCTTGGGCCGCCCACGAATCGGCGGAGAACCGGCCCGTCGCCTCGGAGGTCTCCGAAACGGGTGCGACGAGCCGTGCGTTCGCAGCTCCTCTCGGGTCAGTTGGGGAGCTTGGCGGTGGAGGGGAGGGCGCCGGGCTTGTTGCCGCGGAGGGTGAAGCGGATTTCGCCGTTGGCGTAGTCGACGAGGGCGTGGCCGCCGAGCTCGAGCTCACCGAAGAGCAGCTCCTCGGTTAGGGGGCGCTTCACTTCGTCTTGCAGGAGACGCGAGAGCGGGCGCGCGCCGTAGTCCTTGTCGTAGCCCTTCTCGGCGAGGTAGGCGCGGGCGGCAGGCGTGAGCTCGAGCGTGACGTCGCGTTCGGCGAGCTGCTGATTCAGCTCGAGGATGAACTTGTCGACCACGAGGCCCATCACCTCGGGCGAGAGCGGATCGAAGGCGATGCGCGCGTCGAGGCGGTTGCGGAACTCGGGGCTGAACGTGTTGCGGAACGCAATGTCGTCACGGCCACGACTCTCGCGCGTGCCGAAGCCGAGGGGCGCCCGCGCCAGGTCCTGCGCGCCGACGTTGCTCGTCATGATCAGAATGACGTGCCGGAAATCCGCCTTCTTTCCGTTGTTGTCGGTCAGCGTGCCGTGGTCCATCACCTGGAGCAGCACGTTGAACACGTCCGGATGCGCCTTCTCGATCTCGTCGAGGAGCAACACGCAATGCGGCGTCTTGGCAATCGCCTCGGTCAACAAGCCACCGCGGTCGTAGCCCACGTATCCGGGCGGCGCGCCGATGAGGCGTGAGACCGTGTGCCGCTCCATGTACTCGCTCATGTCGAAGCGCACGAGCTCGATCCCGAGCGTCTTTGCGAGCTGCCGAGCCACCTCGGTCTTGCCCACGCCCGTAGGCCCGGTGAACAGGTACGAGCCAATCGGCTTGTCCGGCGGCCGCAGGCCAGCGCGGGCGAGCTTGATCGCCGTCGCGAGCTCCCGAATGGCCCGGTCTTGCCCGAAGACGACCTTGCGCAGATCGCTTTCGAGGTTCTTCAGCGCCGCGCGGTCGTCGCGGCTCACCTGACGCGGCGGGATCTGGGCCATGCGCGCCACGACTGCCTCGATCCGATCCACGTCCACCGTCGCGTTCTCGCCCTCGTCGAGCTTGGCGTCGGCGCCCGCCTCGTCGAGCAGATCGACGGCCTTGTCCGGCAAGCGCTTGTCGCGCAGGTGTCGATCCGCCAGGCGCGCGGCCGCGTCCACCGCTTCCGGAGTGTAGACCACGCCGTGGAACTCCTCGTAGTGGCGCTGGAGCCCCTTGAGGATCTGAATCGTCTCTTCGACGCTGGGCTCGAGCACGTCGATCTTCTGGAACCTGCGCGCCAGAGCTCGGTCGCGCTCGAGGTGATTTCTGTATTCCTCGAACGTCGTCGCGCCGATGCACCGCAGCTTGCCGCCCGAGAGCGCAGGCTTGAGCAGGTTCGCGGCGTCGAGGGTGCCGCCACTCGCGGCGCCAGCGCCAATCACGGTGTGGATCTCGTCCACGAACAGAATGGCGCCCGGGATCCGCTCGATTTGTTTGAGAATGCCTTTGACGCGCTTTTCGAAGTCTCCGCGGAAGCGCGTGCCCGCGACGAGCGAGCCCATGTCGAGCGCGTAGATGGTGGCGCCGCTCAAGGGCTTGGGGGCCTTGCCGCTTTCGATGAGCGCCGCCAAGCCTTCCACGATCGCCGTCTTGCCCACCCCGGCATCGCCCACGAACAGCGGGTTGTTCTTGCGCCGGCGGCAAAGCACCTGAATCGCGCGCCGCAGCTCCTTCTCGCGCCCGACGAGCGGCTCGAGCTCTCCCGCGCGCGCCCGTTCGTTGAGGTTCACCGCGAACTGGCGCAGCGGATCGCCGCGCGTGTCGCGCTCGGTTTCGTCGGTAGCTTCGGTCTCGTTTTCACCGAGCTCGAGCGCGTCGTCGTCCGTGCCGTCCTTGGCCACGCCGTGAGAGACGTAGTTGACGACGTCGTAACGCGTCACCCCCTCGGCCTTCATCGCCTCGACCGCCGGGCTCTCGGGCTCGGCGAACATGGCGATGAGCACGTTGTGCCCCTCCAGGCGATCCTTGCCGCTCGACTGGACGTGAAACGCAGCGCGCTGCAGCACGCGTTGAAACCCGCGCGAGGGGCTCGGAGTCACCGACTGCCCTTCGGGAACCTTGGGCAGCTCGCGCTCGAGAATCCGGTCGAGGCGCGCCTTGATGCGCTCGACGTTCCCCCCGGCTTTGCGGACGACCGTGGCGGTCGCTTCGTCGTGGAGCAGGGCATAGAGCAGGTGCTCCACCGTCATCACGTCGTGGCGCCGCCGCTCGGCCTCCCGCAGGGCCAGATTGCAGGCGATCTCGACTTCGGGACTGACCTTCACTGCTCGCCGAACCCTTCCGGCTCCGCCGTGCACTTGAGCGGATGCCCGTGCTCCTTCGCGTACCCCATCACCTGAGCCGCTTTGGTCTCCGCCACGTCGCGGGGATACGCCCCCACGACGCCATAGCCTCGATGGTGCACGTGCAACATGATCCTCGTCGCCTCGGTTTCTCCGAGGTGGAAGAACTTCATCAGCACGTGCACGACGAATTCCATCGTCGTGTAGTCGTCGTTGTGCAGGACGACGAGATACCGGCGAGGTCTCTCGACCTTGGGTCGTTCGTCGAGGGCGAGGTCCCCCTCGTGCTCGGGGTTTTGCTTGGGCCGTTCCGTGGCCATGAAACGCTCCCCCAATTTGACCACGCTTCACGGCCGTGTCGAGCCGTGCGCTCTCACACTACGAGAGCGCCGGCGTTCGGCGCGCCGCGCCCTACCCGCCTCGGGTGGGGCGTTCAGGTCGCGGTCTTGGCAGGAGCCTTGGGCTTCTTGGCCTCGGCGTTCTCCTGCGCGCGTTTCATCTCCCACTCGAGATTCTTGCGCGCGCGGCGAAGGCGTTGACGGCGGCGTGCTCGGGGGTCTTGCGGGGTTCCCATGGTGCGCGGCTCTCTAGCAGCTTTCGCGGCAGTTGTCTCCGTTGGCGGAGGGGCGCCCTCCGCCAACGGCCAGGTGCTAAATTTCCCAGGCTGCGTTCCCGCGGAGCAGGCGCGCCAGGTCCGGGGCTCCGCTGCGCGCGAGGGCTTCGGCCTTCTGCGTGCGCAGGACACCATCGTACGTGGGGCGCTCCACGGCGTACAGGACGCCCAGGGCGACCGGGTACTCGGGGTAGGGCATGCGGGCCAGCATGTACGCGAGCGTCTGGTTCGTTTCGTCGTGAACCAGCACTTCGCTCTCGGGCACGCCGCCTTCACCGACCCGAACGACCTCCAGCGTGAGCGTCTTCGGGTCGAGCCGCAGGCCCTTGTCGCGCTGCGCACCGAACACGAGCGGCTTGCCGTGCTCGACGCGTAGCTGGCGCTCGGCCTTGACGTCGCGTTCCCGGAACGAATCGAATGCGCCGTCGTTGAACACGTTGCAGTTCTGGTAAATTTCCGTGAATGCCGCGCCGGAGTGGCGCGCTGCGCGCCGCAACACGTCCGAAAGGTGCGCCGCCTCGGTGTCGATCGACCGGGCCACGAAGGTCGCGTTCGCGCCGAGCGCGAAGCTCGCCGGGTCGATCGGCTGATCCGCGGAGCCGAACGGCGTGCTCTTCGTGACCTTTCCGAGCTCGCTGGTGGGCGAGTACTGGCCCTTGGTGAGGCCGTAGATCCGGTTGTTGAAGAGCAGGATCTTCACGTCGAGGTTGCGCCGGAGGCAGTGCATCAGCTGGTTGCCTCCGATGCTCAGACCGTCGCCGTCCCCCGTGGCGATCCACACCGAAAGTTCCGGGTTCGCGACCTTGATGCCCATCGCGAACGCGGGCGCGCGCCCGTGAATGGTGTGGAACCCGTACGTGTTCATGTAATACGGGAACCGGCTGCTGCAGCCGATGCCGCTCACCCAGACGATGCGCTCGCGCGGAATGCCGAGCTCCGGCATGACTCGCTGCACGTTGGCGAGAATGGAGTAGTCGCCGCAGCCGGGGCACCAGCGCACGTCTTGGTCGGTTTCGAAGTCTTTCTTGGTCAGCTTGGCGGGCTCGATGAGGTTGGACATCTGCGTGCTCCTCGCGTGGCGTTCGGCTTCTCTCAGCTCTCGAGCAGCCGCCGGATGGCGTCTTCGAGCTCCTCGACCTTGAACGGCTTGCCTTGAACCTTCGGCAGGCTCTCGGCGGGCACCAGGTACTCGCTGCGGATCAGCTTCACGAGCTGGCCGAGGTTGAGCTCGGGAACGAGCACGCGATCGAACCGCCGAAGCAGCTCACCCAGGTTGCGGGGGAAGGGATTGATGTAGCGAACGTGCGCGTGGGAGACGTCGAGCCCGCGCGCGCGGCAGCGCTGGACCGCCTCGCGGATCGCACCGTAGGTCGAGCCCCAGCCGAGCACGAGCAGCTTGCCGCGCTCGGAGCCCACCTCGATCGTCTGCTCCGGGATGTCGCGGGCGATGCCGGCGACCTTGGCCGCGCGCACGCGGCACATGCGCTCGTGGTTCTCCGGAGCGTACGAGATGTGGCCCGAGTCGTAGTCCTTCTCGAGCCCGCCGATGCGGTGCTCCAGGCCCGGCGTTCCCGGGATGGCCCAGGGGCGGGCGAGGGTCGTCTCGTCGCGCAAGAAGGGGTGGAAGCCGTTCGGATCCGTACGGAAGCGGAGCTCGATCTTCGGCAGGTCCGACGGATTGGGGACCTTCCACGGTTCGGCCCCGTTGGCGAGATAGCCGTCCGTCAGCAGGATCACCGGGGTCATGTACTTGACCGCGAGGCGCACGGCCTCGATGGCCATGTAGAAGCAGTCGCCCGGGGTCGCTGCCGCGACCACGCACACCGGCGCCTCGCTGTTGCGTCCGTAAACGGCTTGCAGCAGGTCTGCCTGCTCGGTCTTCGTGGGCAAGCCCGTGCTCGGCCCGCCGCGCTGGATGTCGATCACGACGAGCGGCAACTCGACGGCAACGGCGAGACCGATGGCCTCCGTCTTGAGCGCCATGCCGGGCCCGCTCGTGCTGGTCACGCCGAGGTTGCCGGCGTACGAAGCGCCGATGGCCGCGCACACCGCCGCGATCTCGTCCTCGGCCTGGATCGTGGTGATGCCGAAGTGCTTGTACTTGCTGAGCTCGTGCAATACGTCACTCGCGGGAGTGATGGGGTACGCGCCGAGCACGAGCTCGCGATTCGCAATCCGGCTCGCGGCAACGAGACCGAGCGCAGTCGCCGTGTTGCCGTTGATGTTGCGGTACACGCCCGGTTCCACCGGGGCGGGCGGCACCTCGTAACGCTTGCGCTGGAAGATCTCCGCCGTTTCTCCGTACGCGTGCCCCGCTTTGAGCGCCGCCGTGTTCGCCTGCACGAGCTCGGGGCGCTTACCGTACTTCTGCTCGATCCACTTGAGCGTGGGCTCGAGCGGCCGCCCGTAGATCCAGAACATCAGGCCGAGCGTCCAGAAGTTCTTGCAGCGGTTGGCCTCCTTGTTCGAAAGGCCCGTGTCCTTGACCGCGTTCTGCGTGTTTTTCGTGATGTCGATCGAGAGCAGCGAGTAGTTCTCGAGCGAGCCGTCCTCCAGCGGATTGGTCTCGTAGCCCGCCTTCTTCAGGTTCGCCGCGTTGAAAGCGCCGCTGTTCACGATGAGCAGCCCGCCGCGCTTGAGATCGCGCAGGTTGGTCTTGAGCGCGGCCGGGTTCATCGCGACGAGCACGTCCGGCGCATCGCCGGGCGTGTAGACGTTGTCGGACGCGAAATGAATCTGAAACCCGGAGACGCCGTACGTCGTGCCTGCGGGAGCGCGGATCTCCGCAGGGAAATCGGGGAACGTCGCGAGATCGTTTTTCGCGAGAGCTGCGGCGACCGTGAACTGATCGCCCGTTACCTGCATTCCGTCACCCGAGTCGCCGGCGAATCGAACCACCGCGCTCGGGATCACGGTCTGCTCGGTAGGGGAAGAGGGCACGAGAGCTGGGGAGGTCATAGTGGCATTGAGGGCACAATTGTCGCCCTAGGCTTCACATTGTCAAGTAAACCGATAGGAAAAGGGGAAAAGGGATCCCGCCCGCCGCTCAAGCCGTGGCTTCCGCGTGGCGCTTGAGGAGCTCGCCCAACCGGGGTGCGGCGGCTTCCACCTGCTTTTTCGCCATGGGGCGAAGCTTTTGGTAGGCGGCCTTGAGCGCCCCGCTCTGAGCGTTCTCGGCCCTGCGGTCGGTGACCGAGAGCAGGGCGTCGGCCACCTGATCGCGTTTTTCCACGAGGTACGCATCCGCCGGTCGCTTCTTTTCGGCGGCTTCGGCATAAACGGGGTTGAGTGCGGCCAGGAAATCGTCGAGCAACGCCTCGATCACCTGTCGTACGAATCCCGGGCGAACCCCCTGGACCAACTTGTAGCCGCCCTTGATGGCCATTCCCGTGAGCCCACTCTTTTCCTGGACCTCTCGGTCGAGCACGGTGAGCGCGTCGTCGACCAGCGCTTTGCGCCGGTCCTGGTCCTGGAACTGCTCCGATAGTGTTTTCATGTCGCGTTCGCTCCTGCCGCACGATTTGCGGCGACGGGCACGCACCGCCCGCGCCCGGGCCGATCTAGCACTCGCTGCCCTACGGCGGGGGGCGAAGCAACGGACGGCCGGCGTATTGGTCGGAAGGCCGGCGAAGCGCGCATGACGGAGGACCTTCGGCAAGGCGCGCGGCTCGGCAATCACGAGCTCGTGTTGCGCATCGGCCGCGGCGGCATGGCGACCGTCTGGGTGGCACGACGGCGGACGCCGAACGGCAAGGACGACCGCCTCGTGGCGGTCAAGGCGATGCTGCTCGAGCTCGCCGAAGACCCCGAGTTCGTCAAGATGTTCGTGGACGAGGTGCGCCTCGTGCGCAGCATCCGTCATCCGAACGTCGTCGAGGTGTACGACGTCGGCGACGAGCGCGGGGTCATGTGGATGTCGATGGAGTGGGTCGAGGGGGAGAGCCTCCATACCGTGATCGCCGAGGCCGGCAAGCGCGGTGCGATTCCACCCGAGATGGCGGTGCGGATCATCGCCGACGTGGCCGCGGGGCTCCATGCCGCTCACGAGGTTCGCGATGCGAACGGGCAGCTGCGCGGGGTCGTTCACCGCGACGTCTCGCCGCACAACATCCTGATCGGGACAAACGGCGTGGTAAAGCTCGTCGATTTCGGCGTCGCGAAGGCGGTCGGTCGAGCCTCGGAGGCGACGCGCGCCGGGCAGCTCAAGGGAAAGTTGGGCTACAGGTCCCCCGGGCAAGCCGGGGGCAACCCCGTGGTAGTGCGCAGGAAATACTTCCGCCCGGGATCGGG